>JBOGLY010000201.1:0-6175 GCA_050746425.1 Acidobacteriaceae bacterium | reverse complement strand
CTATATGTCCTGGGACGTGCCTTACACGCTGCGGATGTATGAAAGATTACGAAAATATAACATTCTCTGGTTGGAAGAGCCGGTTCTGCCCGGCAATTATGAGGGCTATCGGGAGATTCGTCGGCGAATCGATACTATGGTCACCGGCGGCGAGCACGAATATACACTTGAAGGTTTTCGCAGACTTATCGAGGAGGGTTCGGTCGACATCGTACAACCAGATATCTACCGCGCGGGAGGACCTACCGGGCTTAAGAAAATCGCGGCATTGGCCAAGTCGCATCACATTAAGTTGATTTGCCACGGAGTCGGGAATCCTACCTATCATTTTCTGTTGTCCAACGGGCTTGAGGTGACTCCATATTGCGAGTATTTGGATATTTATCGGGGTGCAACCAAGAACTGGGTGTTGACTGATGATCCAAGACCAAAAGACGGTTTTCTTGAGTTAGGCGATCAGTCAGGGTTTGGATATAGTTTGAATGAAGAGATCTTCCGTAATCAAACCGAAGTTGCTCCAATCTGGTGACCGCACAGTGGCGACAGCATAAAATGCTAGTTTTTATACCGTTTTTCCTTGGGGCTTACAGACAGTGAGAGAAACCCATCGCGTGACAATGTGCAAACCGATTTCAGAGGAATGGGGCAGGATGAATTCTGGACAGGGCAAGAAACTTCTAGGAGGAGTCATTCCTGTTCTTTCCACCCCTTTTACCCCGGATGGTGCAGTCGACAGAGAGAGTTTTCGAGCTCTGATCGAAGCGGCGATTGCCGGCGGAGCGAATGGGCTCGCGATGTTTGGGCTAGCCAGCGAATACTACAAGCTCTCCGAAGACGAGCGCTCAGGGCTAGTACAGGTCTTGGTTCAGCAGACGGCGAAGCGTTGTCCCGTGGTTATCTCTATTACGGCCCATTCAACGGTGTTGGCAAAGAAGGAAGCTGCGCAGGCGGCCGAGTACGGCGCCGACGTGCTGATGATAATGCCGCCGTTTTTTCTCGGGCCGTCCATGCACGCAGTTGTGCAGCATATTCGAGAAGTGGCAGCCGTCGTAAGACTACCAATGATTTTGCAATATGCGCCGCTTCAGACAGGACGATTCATCGAAGCAGCAGTTTTCGCGGAATTGAGCAGGAGCGTTCCAAACTTAACACACGTAAAGGTGGACCTGGTTCCTTCCGGACCGATGGTCTCGGACTTGTGCTCGCGTGGAGTTGGTTGCCTGGTGGGATACATGGGCCTCCATTTGCCGGAAGATTTTTTTCGAGGCGCGGCAGGTGTTATGCCTACCGTCGCCGTTACTCCTGCATTATCGGAAATCTGGCGGTTACTTTCTAATGACCGGGAAAAAGCTCGCAGCTTACATCAGGAACTGCTACCGTTGCTCAATTTCATGATGCAGTCAGTCGAATTCCTCATATCGTGCGAGAAAGAAATTCTCTTTCGGCTGGGCGTTCTTCGTTCTTCTTACTGTAGAGAACCAACGATCCACCTAGATCATGCCCAAAAAGCGGAGCTTGATATCCACATTGCTCGACTGGCGGATAGATTGGGCCTTATCAAAAGTAGACCGATCTAAATCCTCTGGAATGCAAGTAAGCGGACAGGTCCTAGCAACCCGGACTGAATTACAGCGTGTTAACACTATCTGAGGGCTTCCACGATAAAGGCGAAGGATAGAAAGTCGAGGAAGACAATATCGAGTTTCTCAAAGCGGGAGAAGATGCGCCGGAATCCCTTCAACCTGCGAAAGAGGCGTTCGATCTCATTGCGTTTCCAGTAAAGTGCGCGGTCGTATTTCCACGGCTCGATGCGGTTGGACTTGGGAGCAACGACTGGAACCATGCCCAGTTGGATCACCAGTTGCCTGTCGCGCCGGTGCCGTCCGGATGCACCTTCACAGGAGTGGAGTCGAGCGCGAACGTCTCAATTGACTTGAGGCTCTGCGGGAGGCGAACGCGGGATGTTTAGGTTTAAGGCCACACCACGTCAGAAACAGGCCGGCGCGGTAGAGAAATTGTCTCCTCGTTATCATCGCGATATATCCCTTCTTCAGCCGAGTTTCACTGAGAGGTTGTGTGTCTGAGGGAATCGTTCTTTACTTTCCATACATATTTGTACAGCAGGGTTACAAGCCATTTCGGCGTCCGATGGTTACAAGCCTTGGGGGAGTACCCGGTTGCAATCGGTTCGCAGGGACTTCGAGCGCAGGCATAGGTTCAGAGCTCTGTTGACCGCGTATCGGAAAATTGCTATGGTTGGTCATCGCTGATGCGGCAGCGTCAATAAAATCTGCAAAGGCTCCCAAGAAGCAACTGCGAATGCTGCTATTGACGGATGAACGCCCAACTCGAAACGGGATCATGGTGTCCGGTTCGCGGATTGGATCACATGAAGCGGGATCCTGGGGCGTACGATACTCCAACTCCATAAGTATGGATTGGTTCCGGCGGAGAATCGCAATGAACCGGGGGTTCTAGATGCGTCGCAGACTTCAGGCATCCTGGCTTAGCCGAATTCTTTTCGGTCTTGCGATACTGGCTATCCCGCTCCCCTTAGCTGCCGTTGGCAAGGCCGTTGCGCAGGCTCCTGAATTCGACATTGTTATCCGCCACGGCAGAATTGTAGATGGAAGCGGCAACCCGTGGTACCGCGGGGACGTGGGGATCCGCGGTAAGGCGATTGTCGCGATCGGCGATCTCTCCTATGCGGTGGCGCGGCGAACAATCGATGCCCATGACCACATTGTTGCGCCTGGATTTATTGAGACGATGGGCTGGAACAGTTACATACTGATTGAAGATCCGGTGAGCGTGGAGAGCAAGTTGCAGCAGGGTTGCACCACAATGTTGGTCGGAGAAGGAATTTCGGAAGCTCCGCAAAGCGATGCCACAGCAAAGCAGATTGAAGCGCGAGACCCGGAAGCGAAGGTGACTTGGCGGAACTTCGCGCAATACTTCCAGTTGTTGACCCAGCATGGCATTGGGATGAATGTAGTTCATGATGTAGGGGCTGCGCAGGTACGTGAAGTTGTGATGGGCGATACGGACCGCGACCCCACTCCGGAAGAACTGGAAAAGATGAAAGCGTTGGTGGCCGAGGCGATGCAGCAAGGCGCCGTGGGCCTATCGAGCGCACTGATTTATCCGCCGGGAAGTTATGCCAAGACGCCGGAGTTAATCGCGCTCGCCAAAGTAGCCGCGCAATACCACGGCACTTACTTCACGCATATGCGAAGCGAAAGCGGCGGTTTGCTGGCGGCCATCGACGAGGCGATTTCCATCGGAGAGCAGGCCAAGATTCCGGTGCATATTTATCACCTGAAGGCCGCGGGAGCCGAGAATTGGCATCTGATCGGTCCGGCGTTGCAACGGATTCAGGCAGCGCGGGACAGAGGCATCGATGTAACCGCGAATGCGTATCCCTACATCTATAATGGCCTCGATCTGGGTTCCTTTATTCCTCCTGACGCGTATGCGGAGGGACGCAAGAGGCTGATTCAGTCCCTTACCAGCCCCGCAACCCGACGGAAGCTGGAACAGGAGATCAAGACCCGCACGGATTGGGAAAATTGGTATCTCCATGCAGACGGGGACTGGAGCAACGTCCTGCTCTCGACGGATGCTGGGTGGGAGATGACGGTTCCGGGGCGCATCAATGCCAGCGAAGGGGGGCTCACGCTGCATCAGGCCGCAGTGCTTGAGAAGAAGGATGACTGGACGGAGTTCTTCGACCTTGTGCAGCGAGGCGATCCAGTGGTGGCTGTGCGCAGCATGAACGAGGAACAGAAGGACGCCATCTATCGAGAGCCGTGGGTAAGCATCAGCAGCGACGCACCCCCTGCGGATCCGGCGCGGGACGCTCATGTGCACCCCCGTACGTTTGGCACGTTTCCCAGGATCTACGCAAAATATGTGCGTGCGGAGCACGTATTGACGCTTGAGGATGCGGTACGCAAGATGACCTCGCTGCCTGCTAACCTGATGGGCCTGTACGATCGCGGACGAATTGCGCCGGGAATGGCTGCCGATATTGTGATCTTCGATCTCGATAAGATTCAGGACACCGCCACTTATGCACAACCGGCCGTGTATCCCACGGGAATCGACATGGTGCTTGTCAACGGGACGGTCGCTGTCGATCACGGAACGAGCACCGGTGAGCTTGCCGGGGAAGTCCTCGCTCATAGTTATCCGCGAACGAAGTCAGATCAATAGAGGCTGGTGCGCGGCGCAGAGTGTGGAAACGATTGGAGAAGGCATAGCGCCATTGCGGTATGAACCGCAAAACACCAGGTTGTGCAAAAAGGCTTGTGCAGCAATCGTCAACGCGAAATTTTTAGGAGGTCAGATGCGTAGAGTCTTTATATCAATAGTGGTCTGTCAGGCATTGGCATGCGCTTCATTTGCCAGTGCGCAGGATATTGTCTCGATCCACACTGGTCGAATCCAGGGATCGACGCAAGCGGGGGTGACTTCTTTCAAGGGCGTTCCCTTTGCCGCTCCGCCTGTGGGCAAGCTGCGCTGGATGCCGCCGCAACCGGCGGCCAAATGGAGTGGCGTTCGCCAGTCGACTCAATTTGGCCACGATTGCATGCAGGTCCCTTCCATATTCTCCAATTCACCCGCGGAAGATTGCCTCTATATAAATGTCTGGACTCCTGAGCATCACGGCCGGAACCTTCCGGTGATGGTGTGGATCTATGGCGGCGCGTGGGTGGTTGGCGGAAGCTCGCTTTCGTTCTTCGACGGAAGCCAGCTTGCGCGGAAAGGGGTTGTCTTTGTCAGTTTCAATTACCGGCTTGGGCGCTTCGGATATTTTGCATTTCCCGCCTTGACGAAGGAAAGCAAGAACGGCCTGCTGGGCAACTACGGTTATATGGACCAGGTTGCCGCTCTGAAGTGGGTGCAACGCAATATAGCCTCTTTTGGCGGCGATCCGCATAGAGTCACCATTTTCGGCCAATCCGCCGGTGGGTTTGCGGTCCACATGCTGATGACTTCACCGCTGGCCAAGGGGCTCTTTCAAGGGGCAATAGCTCAGTCCGGCGGCGGCGGATTCATGCACGATAGCACCGGCCTGAGCCAGGGGATGAACGGTCGGCCTTCCGCCGAGCAGATAGGTGTCGCGTTCGCCAGAAGCAAAGGGATTGACGGCGTTGGCAAGTCGGCTCTCAAAAAACTGCGGGCACTCCCGGCCGAGGCCATCCTCGACGGGCTGACTGCGGAGAACATGATGGCTGCCGATGCAACCTACGCCGGCCCCATGTATGATGGAAAGCTTCTTGTCGGCAATCCCCCCGCCTTGTATGAGGAAGGCGAATACCAGCATGTGCCGATGATTGTGGGTGCGACCAACGGGGACGCCAGTATCTCTCGCGCCACCAACAAGGAAGAGCTGTTCGCTCCTTTCGGAGCCGATGCGAAAGCTGTTGAGAAAGCCTATGATGCCGCAGCCTCCAAGAATTTTACCCTTCTGAGAGACGAGGTTGGCCGGGACGAACTGTTTGTTGGGCCCGCGCGCTTTGTGGCTCAGACCCTTTCCTCTCAGGGCGATCCGGTCTGGGAGTACCGGTTCAGCTATGTTCCCACCCTCGCGCGGAGTAAGGTACCGGCCGCACTCCACGGCGGGGAGACGCCGTTTGTTTTTGACGGCAAGAAGTGGTTCATCGTGCCGTTGACTCCCGCGGACGAACAGATGGCGCAAAAAATGAGCACTTATTGGGTAAATTTTGCGAAGACCGGCAATCCGAACGGCGCAGCGCTGCCGGATTGGCCGAGCTACCACTCAAGCACGGACATGCTGATGAATTTTTCGGAGAGTGGGCCGATTGCGGAAGCCGATCCTTGGCAACAACAATTGAACCTCATCGAGAAACTGGAGGCGCAACAGCTCAAGGCAGCAAATAAGAAATAGTCAGGCACGAATCTACGGCTTCCGCGTTCACGTTCCAGCGGATAGTTACGCGAAGATGACGTCTGCGATCCTTGAGGCGCTCCGCTTGTGATGGCGTACCGAGAGATTTGCGGGATCGCACTCCGTCTTACAAACAATCGCCACTTGCACCCCTGGCAATCTTCTTAGAAGCTCTGCTGCCTGGAATGTACATCTGCCGTTTTCACTTTGCCGCCGCTCCGATGGCAGCTTTGAAGTGCAATCGCACTCTGGACTCAAATC
>JBOGLY010000200.1:0-6176 GCA_050746425.1 Acidobacteriaceae bacterium | reverse complement strand
CGGCGTTCCAGATTCAGCTCATTGAGCCTATCGACGCTCTGGTGCGCGTCCTCTTCAGTCTGCGCCTCGAAAACCTGAAGCGCTAGAGAGGGATGGGCGAGCCGACCAGCGGCATTGAGACGCGGAGCAATGCCAAAGGCAACATCGTGAGAATCTGGATGCGCTGCATCGGCACAGCCGGACTTCAGGAGTTCCCGCACACCGGCGTGTCCTGTCCGCCCGAGTTCAGCTAATCCTATCTTGGTAAGTGCACGGGTAGCGCCGAGCAGCGGCACGCAATCGGCGATCGAGGCAATCGCCGCATACTGGCTGCATTTCAACAGCAAGCATTCCAACCTTGAGTCTCGCCATCCCGCCCGAGTTAAGAGTGCCCATGCAAAAATCGTCGCCAGTCCCGCGCCGCAGAACTCTGGAGACCATACGGCCACAACCTCAGCACCTTCCTGGATGCGGTGGTGATCGATGACCAACACATCGATTCCAAGCCGGTGACCCAAATGCACGGCGGACCGCGCGTTAATGCCATTGTCGACAGCAATCAGCAAATCGGTTCCGCTGCAGGAGAAATCATGGATGACAGATGAGTTGAGGCCGTACCCTTCATCGCGATGCGGCAGGTAAATCCTGGCTGTTGTTCGCAGATCTCTGAGCACGATCTGCAAGATGTGTGTCGCGAGAACACCATCGCAATCATAATCACCAAAGATTGCGATGCGTTCATTCCGTTCGACCGCACGGAGTACGCGATCGACGGCCTGTCCCATGGAGGGAATCGAGAAGGGGTCAGGAAGGTCTGACCACGAGGGTACCTTCAGAAAAGCATCGACGTCCTCGATTCCCCGGCCGACAAGCACTTCTACCAGCGGTTGACATAGAAACATTTCTCCCTCTTTTCCGATCACTGGCAGTAGCGCATAACGGCCATCCTCGAGCAGGCGGCTGTTTTTATCCGATGACGGTTGAAGTTAGCGGCGGATAATTTATACGAGATCGAACCAGATCATAGCGATATGGGGAAACTATGTCGTGACGCGCTAAGCGACACGCATGTGTTCGCCGCGATAGACCTCGGCCCCAGGCACCACCTCGGCGTGCCCGACGGCTGCCTTGATCAGTTCGTGGTTCGGACTCGTATCTCGAATGGAGGCCACAAGTGCGGCACCCAGATCGGTCGGCACCGCAGCGATGGTCTTTTCCCACAGCTCGCCGTCCACGCGGGCCTCAATTCTCCTGAACCGTACTGGCAGTTGCGTTTCATCCGTGATGCGCACGGAATCCTGGCTGTTCTTCTGCAGGCGCAAGGTGAATTCCCGGCCTTCGATCTTTTTCAGTTCCCGGCTCTTGAGGTAATAAAGAACCATGCTCTTAGTTTGGTCGACCTTGCGATCGCTGACCCGGGCGCGATCCTGCAACCTCGCAGCTTCACTGCGGCAGAACTGCACGCGAGCTTCCATCATGCAGACGAAGCGGCCGATGCGATCGACCTTCTCGCCGTGCGCTTCGCAGAACTGCTGGAAGCGGTCCATCAGCGTGGCCGAGGCTTCGCCCTGGCTCTCGATTTCTTCCTGCACGTCGTCGAGAAGACCATCCAATTACCGGTCGATTTCAAACAATGAGTTTTCTTGGGCTATCGTAGCCATTCCATTTCCTTTCAAATTCGATTGCAACAGCCGCCAACGCGCTCATGCTGTTTCCATCGGAATCACCTGCCCGAAGGGTGCATGTTGCGATTCTGTGGATGCCCACAACACTGGATAGACAGGAGGCTGGCTGGGGAACGTGCCACACAGGTCGGTCAGGAAAACCAGTGTTTGCGGCACGATGCCGCGCTCGTCCAGCCATCGAAAACACGGCCGGAAGTCCGTTCCGCCTCCGCCCACGGGGTTGAGGTGGATGGGCTGCCCGGCCTGATAGAGTTCGGCTTTGTGGACCTCAGTATCGAAGTAGAGGACATGCACACTCTCGGGTCGTTGGCTTTCGAGGATCGATTGAATCTCCGCCTCGAAAAGACCTAGTTGACGGGGGCGGATCGATCCCGAGCAATCGACAGCGATCGCAATCTCTCCGACGCCTTCGAAAACAAGGCCGGGAAGATAGAGACCAGACCAGACGTGCCGACGATTCGGGCGAACCCAACTGTAATCGGCGGGAATCGTTTCCGACCACGCACGGCGCAGCAGTTCGCGCCAGTCGACGCTGGCGGCCTGTGCTTGCTCGAGGCTACGAGTGACGCCCGCGGGCAGTTTGCCGGCAAGCTTTGCCATGTTCTCCGCCTGCTCGACCGCGATCTGCCATTCCCGCGTCTGCTCGGCTTTTGTCTTGCCTCGACCATCCTCCCCCGGCGGTGCATCCAGGACCTGGCCAACACCACCCGGCGTCCACGGCACGTTGGATTCATTGCCTGTTTGCGAATGTTCAGACTGATCTGCGCCGCCTGTTTCCCGTGACGGTTCCGCGGAGGCGGCTTGTTCTGACGAACTTTGGGACTTCTGCTCCTCGATCAGGTTGTAGATCCGTTCCGCACTCATCCCGCGAAAGCGATCGTCAATGAGCACATCCTTGGGCAGAGTGAGTCCTGCCTCGACCAGCAAGGGATTGATGGCATAGTCGCACGCCTGGTTCCATCGCGCCGACCTGCGACTGTTGCGGCGCGTATGGTGCTGGAGAGCCGGATGCATGACCTCATGGGCCAGGACGCCCGACAGCTCTGCCGACGTGAGCGTCTCGACAAATTCCGAGTTGTAAAACAGGGAGACGCCATCGGTCGCCATCGTTAGAATCGAACGGCATTCGCGGCCTTCCAGCCGGAACAACAACGATCCGAAAAAGGGATGATCCAGAAGAAGCGCGGTGCGTGCCTTTCGGATTCGCAAATCGGTAGCTGTCTGCGTTTTCATGGCGTGGCAGGCGCCTCCATGTACGCCGACATGTGCGAGAAGATGTCCTCGACTGCCGGAGTGTTCTCATTGGTTTCCGACAAACCGCCTTCACGGCTGCGTAGAACGGAATCGATCTGCGCGACAATTTCCGCTGCTTCGTTTGCCGTGGCGACTCGCAGGATGTCGTTCTTCTTGAGATCGTGCGCGGTGTAGTTGCAAAGGCGTTCTTTGATCTCGGCGGCGAACTGATTCAGTTCCCGATCCTGGGTCACATTCAACCGAGGCAGCAAATCCACCAGATCGAAGATGTTGGTGACCAGGGATGCATGGAATCGTGAATCCGGCTCATTCAGACGATCGACCATGTGTGTCACTACGTCCCTGAGCCGCCTCCAAAGATCGTCTGCGCCTCTTGCCAGCGACTGACGGACGTTCTCGTCGATTTCGCGTGCGACCCGCGCCTGCTCTTCGACAGAAAGCGTTACCCGGAAATCCTCACCCGTGGGAATGGGAAGGACCTCCAGCTTGACGTTAAATTTTTCCCGCAGTTTCCCGGCGACCGGGTAGTCCTGGGCACAGAAAAGACCGTTCAGCTCCGGCCGGACCTGCTCGATGTAAGCGGGATAGACGGCAAGAAAGTCGTCTACCCCCTGGGCAAAGGCTGCTTCAAACTCTCGCATCCGGGCCGTCAACTCGAAGTAGAAGTGTGCCGGCAGAAGACGATAGCCTTCATCAGACCAGGGCAGAGTGATCTCGTAGAAGTATTGACGGACCTGTCCCGCCAAAGTGCGCAGAGCGTCCAGTTTTTCGGCGCCCATCAGCAGTTGTTTGTTGTACCGGCCCGCGCCCTGATGAGCGCCATGTTGGCTGGCAACATCGCGGCTCACTCTGCGATCGTGTTTCACTGCTGTCCAGATGCTGACATGGACCGCGGCAAGCATAGCCCGTTCGGTAATCATTGGAGGACCTCCGCATGTTCCACACCGAAGCGTATAAACTCCGGCGTGTGGGTGATGGAGCGGTTGCGCGCCGCCGCGTCCCGCATTGCCAGCACGCGCATTTCGGTAGGCATACGGTCGAGATACCGTGCGCCTTTGGGTATCGAGTGGTCGCTCAACACGCGGCCCAATGCCGTGGCGATGGCGATCTGCGCCGAAGGCTCCCCGGGCAGCGGCGCGCTGTCGGGGTTCAGCAGGATTTCATCGATCGACGGCAACTGGCGGAACAGCCGCAGGAACGCTACAAGCTCCGTTGCAGCCGCGGGTCCAACAGTGCCTTCCAGGAGTTGCGCCTCGATCTCCGTTGTCCCGGCAAAGAACCCACTCGTTTGCCGACGCGCAAAGCCGCTCAGTACGTTCGAGGCCATCTCCCAGGAGCGCGGAGTCGGCCATGCATTCGTATCGGAAGTGAGATCGGCATCATGCAAGAGCGTTGGCTTGAAGCGCAGGAAGGCGACGATCTCCGGACGAATGCCGGAGCGGATCGCCCATTGACACCAGTCCTCGAAGTCCACTTCCAGGGTGAGGTGCACGAAGCGGTTGCGCAGCGGCCTCGGCATGGAGAAGTGCACGCCGCGTTCGGACGCCGGGTTGCCCGCGGCCATCACTACCCAGCCGTCCGGAAGCTGGTATTCGCCCAACTTGCGGTCGAGCACCAGTTGATAGCAGCCCGCCTGGGTCATTTGCGGCGCAGAGGTCAGCTCGTCGAGAAAGAGAATCCCTTGGCCAGAAGTAGGCAAAAACTTCGGCGGCACCCATTCGGCCCGATCCGCCGCGATGCGCGGCAGACCGCGCAGATCGACGGGATCAAGCTGCACGGCGCGTATGTCGAGGGATTGCCAGCCGAGTTCATCGGCAACCTGCGCCACGATTTGCGATTTGCCTACGCCGGAAGCTCCCCAGATATGCAGCGGAACGCATTCCGAGACCAGCGTATGCAGCGCTTCCAGGAGTTCAGAAGGTTTCATGGATTTTCCTTTGGAGGTTTGTTGGGAGGCCGTAACATGATCAGCGCGGCACTTCGGCTGGTTCTAATGGCTGTATAAACAACTGCGGAAGTACCAGAGTCTGGACTGGCGCGTTGGCACACTACGCACCACGCATCTGCGAGGAGAAAACGGTGCCGATTCCCGCTCCGAAATCTGCTAAAATGTAGGCACGTTGCTACATGAGGTGCAAAAAGATGGCGATCACAACCCTATCGAGCCGGGAGTTCAACCAGGATGCCGGCAGAGCGAAGAAAGCCGCCAGGCGAGGTCCGGTGTTCATCACAGATCGCGGGCGTCCCTCGCATGTGTTGCTCACCGTCGAGGAGTACCAGAAGATTACCGACAAACAGCAGAGCATCGTGGACCTGTTGGCAATGCCCGATGGCGCTGAGATCGAGTTCGAGCCGCCACGCCTCAGCGGAAAGCTCCACCAACCGGCGGACTTGTCCCGATGTATCTGCTCGATACCAACGTAGTCTCCGAACTGCGCAAAGCGAAGAAGGCGGACCGGCATGTCCGAGCATGGGCCAGAACTGTCCCGGCCACGAGTCTTTACTTGTCCGCGATCTCCGTACTGGAATTGGAGACTGGCATCCTGCTGATCGAGCGTCGCGACCGAAAACAAGGCGCGATGCTTCGCCATTGGATGGAGAGCCATGTGCTGCCCACCTTTGCCGGCCGTATCCTGGCGATCGACGCTGCCGTTGCACAGCGGTGCGCAGCGCTCCATGTGCCCGATCCTCGTTCGGATCGAGATGCGCTGATTGCTGCTACCGCCCTCGTTCACAGCATGACGGTGGTGACGCGCAACGTGGGCGATTTTGAGCCTACGGGTGTAAGCGTGCTCAATCCCTGGCAACCTTGATTCTCGTCGAGCCTGGAGATCAGTCAGCCCCGTGAGAAGTAGCCATAGACGCATCGCTTGCCGCCGCGCGAACAATCGTGTGTGTCATGGATCACGCCGTCGATCACGACGGTGAGGTGCCTGGAAACCTTGACCAGCAAGCGTCCTGTGGGAAGCTCGGACACCTTCAAATGTATTTTGCATCCGGAGCCAATGGTCATCGTGGGCGTCCACTGCCATCCAAGCGATTTCATATAGCGCCGATAGCTTTGCTTGTAAACACCCGTCCGGCTGTTGGACTTTATCTGTTTGCGCCTCCCCGTGCGCTCTAACCTGCCGAGCGCATTGAGCGCGTCGTAGACTTCCTGATACGGCTTCCCGGTCACAATGGCGATCGAACGGGTGACTCAATCCCCCGTTCGCCCTTTGTATCCGGCTGCCCCTCTGCCACCATCGTCAAATAGAA
>JBOGLY010000199.1:0-6179 GCA_050746425.1 Acidobacteriaceae bacterium | reverse complement strand
CTCCTTGACCTTCACGCCTTCAGCATCCAATGTGCCCGCCCGGAGATCGCGCGGCGCAGCGCGCCGGGGCGATTTTCGTCCACCTTCCAATCGGCGGAAAAAGCTGGCCGGGTCGGCGGCATTTGCCATCCTCGCCATACTGGCGGCGCTGTTTGGCGCGCTTGGCGGGCTGTTGCTGATCTATACGGTGGACCTTCCGCAGATACAGGATCTGGAGCGTTACCGGCCCAACACAACAACGATGCTGTACGACGTTCACGGCAACGAGATTGGCTCGTTTGCGCTGGAGCGACGCATTGTTGTCGGCTATGACGACATTTCTCCAGTGCTGAGAAATGCCGTGATTTCCGTAGAAGACAAGAATTTTGAAAGCCACTGGGGAGTCAACCTGTTTCGCGTAGCCGGGGCTGCGTATCGCGATTTGACCGAGGACCGGCGGGCGCAGGGTGCTTCCACGCTGACGATGCAACTGGCGAGAAATCTTTTTCTATCGCCGGAGCGATCCTTCCATCGCAAGCTGCAGGAAGTTCTGCTTTCCATCCAAATTGAGCGGAATTTTACCAAGCAGCAGATTTTTACGTTGTATGCCAACCAGATTTATCTGGGCCAGGGCGTGTATGGGTTTGAGGCTGGATCGGAATACTACTTCAGCAAGCACGCGCGCGACGTGACCTTGCCGGAGGCGGCGTTGCTGGCGGCGCTGCCGCGCGGACCTTCTTATTACTCGCCTGTCAGCCACCCGGAGCGCGCGTTGGACCGGCGCAATCTGGTCTTGAATTCGATGCTGGAGGATGGCGTGATTACGGCGCAACAGGCGGCGGAAGCAAAGGCAAGCCCGCTGGGGCTGCACATTGAATCTCCGCCAAACACCGTTGCGCCGTGGTTTATAGAGGAAGTCCGCAAAGAGCTGGACCAGAGGTTCGGCTCGGCCATGGTGCATCAGTCCGGCCTGCGCGTTTATACGACGCTGAACCTGAATCTGCAGCAGGCCGCGAACGCGGCTGTTCTGGATGGACTGGCAGCATACGAACGCAGCCGTGGCTGGCGCGGCAACCTGTTGAACGTGATCGCGGCGGGCAGCTCGATCGATCAATTTCGTCATCCGGACTGGAACATCGCCCCCGCGCCGGGAATGTATATCCACGGAGTGGTGACGGAGGTGTTGCCTTATGAGGTGACGGTGCGAGTGGGGCAGGACCGGAGCGCGACCATTGCGCCGGAGGGCTGGGCGTGGACGAAGAAGGAGCTGGCGACGGACATTCTTCATCCTGGCGATATTGTTTATGTACGCATCCTACCGCCGGCGACCGGGGGCGCCGGGAAAAGATTGGCGCTGTCGGTGGCTCAGCCCGCGCAGGGCGGTGAATCGGACGGAAGTGTCCTCTCTGCCTCGCTGGAACAGGACAGCGGAGTCCAGTCCGCGCTGATGGCTGTGGACAACGCAAGCGGCGACATTCTGGCGCTGGTGGGCGGGCGAGACTTCAACCTGTCGGAATACGATCGAGCGACGCAGGCGCGGAGGCAAACCGGCTCCTCTTTCAAGGCCTATGACTATACCGCGGCCATGGAAAACGGATACACGCCCGATAGCATGATTCTCGATGGGCCAACGACGTTCCATACCGCATCCGGACTTTATGTCCCGCATGATTACGAGCATGGCTTTCTGGGAAATATCACCCTGCTGCGCGCTTTTGCGGACTCGCTGAATATTCCGGCGCTGAAGCTGGCGAACCGCATCGGCATCAATAAAATAATCGCGACGGCGCATCGTTTTGGAGTGACGAGCGACATTCCCGCGTTTTTGCCGGTTGCGCTGGGCGCGGCGGAAATCAGTCTCTCCGAGCAGGTGTCCGCGTATAGCAGTTTTCCGAACGATGGCATTCGATTGACACCGCATTTCGTTCACAGAGTGACGACCGCCGACGGGGAAGTGCTGTGGGACGATACGCCGGACGTTCATGTTTCCACCGATGCGAAAACAGCGCGCGAAATGATGCGCATGTTCGAGGCTGTCACGCGACAGGGGACCGGAGCGGCGGCCAGCCAGTTGCATCATCCGCTGGGAGGCAAGACAGGCACGACCAACGATTTTACGGATGCATGGTTTCTTGGCTTTTCCCCCTCCGTTACCTGTGGCGTGTGGGTTGGCTACGACGATCGGCAATCCCTGGGAGAAAAGGAAACGGGAGGGCGGGTGGCGCTGCCGATCTGGATGAGCTTCATGAAGGCCGCAATCGCCGACCACCCGGACGAGAGCTTTCCGGGCGAAGCGGCTTCACCGCCGGCGCCGAATTCAGGTGCAACTCAACAGAGTGAAAATAAGACAGTGAGGTGAAACCTTGTCGAAGAACCGGGTTTTCTTCAGATGTATTCAGGCAGGAAATTTCGTCAAATTTTGGGCCATTGCAGTCCTAATTTTCGGTTGCTGCCAGTTGGCTCCAGCGCAGGCGACTCCAAACCAATATGCGAATCTCGCTCCCACGCCGCCGATGGGATGGGCGAGCTGGAACCATTATTTTTGCGATTACAACGCGAAGACCATTCGCGACCAGGCGGACGCGCTGGTATCAACTGGAATGCGCGATCTTGGCTATCGCTACGTGTTGATTCAGGAATGCATCGCTCCCAAACGGGATGCAAGCGGCGAATTAGTTGTCGATCCAGGGCGTTTTCCAAATGGAATGAAAGCGCTGGTGGATTATATCCACGCGCGCGGACTGAAGGCCGGCATTTACACCGACGTGGGTCCGTATACGTGTTTCCACAATCCGCGCTACCAGGGCAGCTATGGACATGAGGAGCAGGATGCCCGGACGTTCGCGGCCTGGGGCATGGACCTGGTCGAGATGGATTACTGCAATCGCGTGCCCGGTCACACGGGGCGGGAGGTGTATGAGCGAATGGCGGCGGCGATTCAGAGAACCGGTCGCCCGATGTTGTTCTACATCTGCTCGTGGGGAAATGAAGCTCCCTGGACGTGGGCGCGAGGGAAAGCGCAGTTGTGGAGGACCACGGGAGACATCAGTTCAAAGAAAGACCATGTCGAATGGGCGAATGTCGTTCGCAATTTTGAGATCAACGCAAAATATGCGGCGTACAGCGGGCCAAATAGCTGGAACGACCCCGATATGCTTGAGGTCGGAAATCCGGGTCTGACGCTTACCGAAGCGAGATCGCATTTTTCCATGTGGGTCATCTCGGCCGCTCCGCTATGGGCTGGCAACGACCTGACAAAAATGGATGCGGCCATTCGGGGAATCTATACGAATACCGAAGCGATTGCCGTCGATCAGGACCCTCTTGGCGCGGGTCCAACCAAGGTGAGAGAAGACCGACCGGGCCTGCAAGTGTGGAGGAAACCGCTGGGCAGCATCGGCAGCGGCGTCAGCGCGGTCCTGCTGCTGAACCTTACCGCGACGCCGGCGGAGATTGCCGTGCAGTGGAGCGATTTAGGTATTGCAGGAAAAGCCAAAGTGCGCGATCTGTGGGAGCATCGAGACCTGGGAGCGTTCGCCAACGGTTATCAGGCGAAAATCCCGCCGCATGGTTCCTTTTTGCTGAAAGTGACGCGATAGGCAGTACATCTGTTAGTGGGTCAAATTGAATGGGAAGTACCTCAGCGGCTGAAGCCGGCTGCTACCGGTTCTCTCTCTCCCCCGGCTGAAGCCGGGGGTCTACCCGACGAGCCATGTTTTTCGTGAGGCCGCTCCTCTTTCAAAACGTTTTTGCCAAGCTGACCCACTACCGTACATCTCGAACTCGTTTTTCATCCACGCGATAAAAGGGCTTCAAGCAGCGCGAAGTAGTGCTGAGCGCGGGCGACATCTTTTGCGATTTGCCGCTTCAATGCTTCTGGCGAGGGCCATGCGATTTCCGCGCGGATGCGATCGAGAAAGCGAAGTTGCAGTTGCGTTGACGCGTCGAGCGAGACCGGGTGGAAATTGAGGATGTGAGTTTCCACGGCGAAGGATTCAGGGCCGAACGTGGGGCGATTGCCGACGTTTGAGACGGATTGGAATTGCTCGCCGTTGAACTCGATGCAGGTGATGTAGACGCCGTTCGCGGGCAAGAGTTCTTTATAAGGCGCGAGATTGATGGTCGGGACGGTGTAGCGCGAGCCGTAACCGCGACCGGGCGCGGGCGTCGACACGATTTCAAAAGGTCGGCCGAGGAGTTGTCGCGCGGCGCGCATGTCACCCGCGGAGATCGCAGAGCGAACCGCGCTGCTGGAGACGACTGTTCCGCGGCGCTCGGTGGCGGAATGCACGCGGACCGTGAACCCGAATTCCTTGCCCAGGGATGAAAGTTCGCGCACATCCGCGCCGGCGTCCGCGCCAAAGCGGAAATTCTCTCCTTCATGCACTTCGACTGCGTGCAGGGCGGCGGAAAGTATGTTGTCGGCGAACTCCCGCGCGGTCATTCGAGAGAGGGCGTGCGTGAACGGAAGGACGAGCGTGGCGTCGATGCCGGTCTGTGCGAGCAGGCCGAGCTTTTGATCGAGTTGAGTAATCAGGCGAAGCGGAATTTGCGGACGTACAACACGGACCGGATGAGGCTCAAAAGTCACAGCTACAGAACGCGCATGAAGAGAGTGCGCACGCGCAATCACTTCTTTCACTACAGCCTGATGGCCGCGATGCATTCCATCGAAATTTCCGATGGTCGCAACGGAGGGTCCGAAGCTGGCGTGAATTTCCTGGATGGAATGGAATATCTGCATGGCTATAACTCAATGGGAATGCGAAGTCCGTCGTAAGCCATGCGGACGTGCGGAGGAAGTTCGTTTTCCGTTTCGACGTGGCCCAGCTCGTGAGCGATGTGGGTGAAGTAGGCGCGACTGGGATGAATTTTTTCGACGAACTTCAACGAAGTTTCAAGGTTCGAGTGACTTGGATGCGGAGTGCGTCGCAAGGCATCGATGATGAGCACGTCCAAATCGTGAAGAAGAGAAAAGCTTGCCTCGGGAATATTGCTCATGTCAGTTAAATAGGCGGCAGTGCCGAAGCGGAAGCCGACGGTTTCGAGAGTGCCGTGGAGCAGGGGAACGGTGACGAAATCGGCACCACAAATGCGAGTGTGATCCTCGAGCGGATGCAGTTCCACCCGGGCTTTGTAAGGGTACAGGTTGCTCTCGGAAAAAGTGTATTCAAATACATGGCGCAGCACAGTTGTGGTGGTCTGGTCGGCATAGAGCGGGATTTTCCCGGGGCTTTTGAAACTAAGCGGACGCAGATCGTCGAGGCCAAGGATGTGATCGGCATGCGCGTGCGTGTAGAGGACGGCATCGATGCGGCGGAGATTTTCCCGCATGGCTTGTTGGCGGAAGTCCGGTCCGGTGTCGATCAGGACGCAGCGGTCGATTTCGCCTTCGCGAAACTGGACGACGATGGAAGGCCGCAAGCGATTGTCCCTGGGATCGGTGGAAGTGCAGACGGCACAGTTGCATCCCAGCGTTGGGACGCCCATGGAGGTGCCGCTGCCGAGGAAAACAATTTCTGCCCGCATTCTGCGCTTTCTTATTACGCGTGCTGAAAGTTCAATCGTCCGCGCCGATTAGACCAGTTCTCCTGATGCCGTAGACTGCCAAAATCCATTATGTGCAGCCTTTCTTTAAGGAAAGGCCGCGTAAAGATCGCTTGCTTCGATATACACCTTCAGGAGAACTGGTCTATTTGCGGCCCGATGGCTGCTGTTGCGCCGGATTCGCGGCGTTACGCGCGATGGCGTTGGTGATCTCGAGAAACATCATCCGCACTTCGAACAGAGCGCTTTCCAGCAGGCGCTGCTCGTTGACGGTCAGGTTTCCTTTCGTCTTCTCCGCCAGCACTCCCAACAGATCGATGGTCTGGCGCGCGCCCATTAAATCGATGCGCGGCTTCTCGCCAGGCTGCGTTCCCGCGCCCAGGCTCATCATGGCGGTCATGTACATGGACTGGACCAGGTGATCGAAAACGACGGGGCCGAGATGGGAGGAATCGGGCGCCTTCGCGCGCAACAGGTCGTCGAGTTGCTGGGTCGTCTCCCGATACGCGGCGTTGGATTCAGCGCTTTCCGCCGCGGTTGGACCTTCGGGCAGCGGCTCGTTCGACGCATCTTGATTTTGTGAAGAGGGCGCGGTATTCGCGCCAGCGGTCGCCGGCTTTTCGGGAGTTTTTGATGGAGGCGCGGCCTCAGCT
>JBOGLY010000198.1:0-6185 GCA_050746425.1 Acidobacteriaceae bacterium | reverse complement strand
GAGTTCGCCACCACCATGGCCCGCATTTATCCTTTTCGCGCTCTCCGCTACAACCCCGGCCTGGTCCACGCCGAAGACGTGGTGACCCAGCCATACGATAAAATTTCGCCGGCGATGCAGCAGTCGTATTACCACCGCAGCCCCTACAACCTGGTGCGCGTGATCCTGGGATTGCCGGAGTTGTTCGATTCAGATGACAACAACGTTTATACACGGGCGGCGGAGAACCTGCGCGAGTGGCGTAAAGAAGGGATATTGACGCAGGACAATGAGCCGGCGATTTATGCCTACTCGCAACGGTACGAGGTCCCCGGCGCACCCGGATCCAGGCAAGAGCGACGCGGTTTTATTGCCCTGGGAGAGCTGGTCGATTACAACCAGGGCGTTGTATTTCGCCATGAACAGACCCTCGCGAAGCCCAAGTCGGACCGCCTAAACCTGCTGCGCGCGACCCGGGCGCACCTGGGGCAGATATTCATGCTTTACTCCGATCCAGGCATGACGGCCGAACAGCTTCTCTTTGACAACCCGCCCACTCCCGATATTGAGTTGACCGATGAGTACGGAGTGCTGCATCGCGTGTGGAAGGTTTCAGAACCCGGCACAATCAATCTGCTGCTGAGCGCGATGCAGAACAAAAAGCTGATCATCGCGGACGGCCATCATCGCTATGAGACCGCGTTGAACTACAGTCGCGAGCGAGCGCCGCATGCATGGGTTGCGCCAGTCGAGCGGCCAGCGGGAAACCTGCCGCAGCCGGCGTATCCGGAAGCCGCCGCCATGATGACCTTCGTAAACATGGACGCCAAAGGCTTGACGATTCTGTCCACCCACCGCGTGGTCCACGGGTTGAAAGATTTCGATGCGACATTGTTTCTCGAACGCGCGGCGGAGTATTTCGAGATCCGGCAGATGGCAACCGCGAACGATGTTTTGGAACTCCAGAGAAAACTGGCGGAAGCGGGTAAATCCGGCGTCAGTTTCATCGCCGTCACGCGGGCGGGCAATCACCTGCTCACCGCAAAGAAGACAGCCGTGGAGTCTCGGCTGAAAGAACAACCGGAACGGCAGAGGCGCCTGGACGTGGTGCAGTTGCACTTGGTCCTGCTCGAGGGCGTGCTTGGGATTTCTCAACAAGCGGTGCTCGACCAGAGTCACCTGCGCTACGTGCGAGAGTCAGTCGACGCCATACAGCAGGTGCGCGCCGGAGACGCCGATGTTGCATTCCTGATGAATCCTGTCACCCTGGACCAGTTGCGGGAAGTGGCGTTCGCCGGAGATGTGATGCCGCAAAAGTCGACGGACTTTTATCCCAAACTGCTCAGTGGCTTGACCGTTTATGCGTTGGATTAGACGGCTGCATTCAACTGGACCGACACTGCGGAGACGACCGGGATCGAAGCCGCGGCGCGGCCATCGGGTGCGGCGAGCTAGTCTCCTGATGAGCGGAATCGTGTGCGTTTGTTGCTGCGTTGCTGCCACTGCGCAACATTCCACCGGCCAGACCGCAGCACCCTCGACCGCGTCCGAAATTTCCGGTCACGCGCAAACCGGAGCATCGGGGCAGTTCCTGGTTCTGCTCGACCCGGCCCACGGCGGCACGGACACCGGCGCGATGTTGAGTGCGGACGCAGCGGAAAAGAGTTACACCCTTGCGCTGGCGCTTCAATTGAGCACGGCACTGAATGCGCAGGGAATCCACTCCATCCTGACGCGCACGTCGGATGCGTCGCTCGATAGCGTGGCGCGCGCCACGATTGCAAATCGCGCCCATGCTTCGGCGTGCCTCCTGCTGCATGCGACGGCAACCGGAATTGGCGTGCACCTGTTCACGACTTCCCTGCCGCCGGCTGCTGAATCGGACCCTCGACGCGCATTTCTACCCTGGCAAACGGCCCAGGCCGCGTTTGAAACATCTAGTCTGCGGCTGGAATCCGACCTGGATGCAGCGCTGACCCAACAACATGTCCCGGCACTGTTGTCGAGAACATCCCTTATGCCGCTTGACAGCATGGCTTGCCCCGCGGTGGCCGTGGAAATCGCTCCGCTTGACGCCAACACGCCACTGGGCGACGCAGCCTATCGACAGAAGATTGTCGATTCCCTGACCGCGGCACTGGTCGCCTGGCGAAGCGATTGGAGGCAGCAGCCTTGATCCCGCGCTATCAAAAAGCCATTCTATGGCTGCTCCTGGTCGCCTCCGTGGCGATGGCCGCGTATCTGATCCGGATGCGCGCGCGAGCACAGGACAGGCTTGCGGCAATTCCAAACGCCGCTCCCATGCCGGCTCCGGCGGAGGCCGCGCCAGTCAACGTAACTCTGCTGATTGCCAACGACGACGATGGATCGCTTGAGCCGGTCGAACTGGAGTTTGCACTTCCCGAGGAAACATCGACTCGCGCGCGTGCTTTGCTGAACGATCTCTTCGCCGAATACTCCAGGCCCGGCTCCTCTCATCCGCTCGCGCCCATCTCCGCGGTGGACGATGTGTTCCTGCTGCCTGTACCAGGGGCCGCGCCAAACGGTCAGGAAATGGCTGTGATCGATCTGAACGGAAGTTTTGTCGCCCATCACCCTTCGGGCATTCTCGTGGAAAACCTGACGCTGCTTTCCATCCTGGGAACGCTGCACGCGAATTTTCCTCGAATCACGCAGGTTAAGTTCCTCGCCGACGGGCATTCGAGAGACACGCTGGCTGGACATGCCGATTTAAGCCGGACCTATCTGACCGCGAATGATGTGCCGAGCCTTGCGAACCCTGAAAGCACCAGCGCGCCAGACGCAGGAAACCCGCCAGAAACAAGCCCGCCCCAGCAAAATGCAGGGAACGGCCAGCCATGAGGGGGAAAAAACCAACCGGCCGGATTCGCATTGGCGTCTTCGATTCAGGGTTTGGCGGCCTGACAGTGCTGCGAGCGCTGCTGCCGCAAATTCCTTCGGCGGAATTTTTCTATCTCGGCGACACCGCGCGGTTGCCCTATGGATCAAAATCGCAGGCGACCGTGGCCCGTTACGCCGTGGAAAGCGCCCTGCTGCTCGAATCCTACGGCGCGGAATACCTCGTGATCGCCTGCAACACCGCCAGCGCCCTGGCGCTCGACGCAATTCGCGCGGCAGCCCATGTTCCCGTGTTGGGAGTGATTGAAAGCGGCGCCGACAGCGCGGCGGCTTCCAGCAAAAGCCGTGACGTGCTGGTGCTCGCCACCCAGGCCACCGTCGACAGCCACGCCTACGCCCGCGCCTGTGCCGCGCACAATCTGCGGACGATCGAAAAAGCCTGCCCGCTGCTGGTGCCGCTGATCGAGGAAGGTTGGATCGAGACTGGCGTCACGCGAGAGGTCCTGCGCATCTATTTGGATCAGGCACAGGCGGACGCGACATCCGTTGGCTTGTCGCCAGATACCGTATTGCTTGGCTGCACGCATTATCCGCTGCTGCGCGCGGTCTTGCAGCAGGAGCTGCCTGTCGGAATCAAGGTGCTGGATTCAGCCGAGACGACTGCCCAGCGGGTGCGCGAACAACTTGAACAGTCGAAGGTGCTGGCCGCAAGAGAACAGAATGAGAAAGCCGCGAACTCTCCCCTCTGCCATTTTTTTGCTACGGATTCAGTGGAGAAGTTTCGCGCCCTTGGAAGCCGCTTTCTCGGCCAGCCTATTGACAAGGTTCAACTGATCGATCTCGGCGGCTAAAAAACTAGTCGCTGGTATTCTGCCTAAGGCGCATTTGGAAAACGGAGGAAGCATGTTGCAACTTGAAGGTCGCATCGCGGTAGTTTTCGGTCTGGCGAACAAACGTTCCATCGCCTGGGCCATCGCGCAGAAGCTGCACCAATCCGGATGCAAGCTGATCATCAGCTATCAAAATGACCGCATGAAACAAGAAGCGGAGGGCCTGCTGGCCGACCTGCCCGGGGCCGAGGCCGTGCAATGCGACGTGACGAACGATGCGGAAATCGCAAGCGTGTTTGCCGACCTTAAGCAGCGCCATGGAAAGCTGCATATCCTGGTGCATTCGGTCGCGTTCGCTCCACCGGAGGAGTTGAAGAACGACTTTATCCACACCACGCGGGAAGGCTTTCGTATCGCGCACGATGTCAGCGTATATTCGCTGATTGCACTGTCGCGCGCCGCCGCGCCGCTCATGACGGAAGGCGGCAGCATTCTGACCCTGACCTATTACGGCGCGGAAAAAGTAGTGCCGCACTACAACGTGATGGGCGTGGCCAAGGCCGCTCTTGAGGCAACCGTGCGTTATCTCGCTTCCGACCTCGGCAGGCAGAACATTCGCGTCAATGCGATTTCGGCTGGGCCCATCAGGACTCTTGCGGCCCGTGGCATCGGCGGCCTCAGTGAGATGTTGAAGGCCCACGCCGACCGAGCGCCGCTGCATCGCAACACGGAGCAGGCAGAGGTGGGCGGAACGGCTGCGTTTCTCGCTTCCGATCTCGCTTCCGGCATCACCGGCGAAGTAATTTACGTGGACAGCGGTTACAACATCATGGGCTTCTAAGTGGGAGTTTTGGCGAGCGTAGTGCCAGCGTAATTTTTCGTTCGTCCCCCCGCAGCGTCTCGATGACAATTTCTCCGTCGCACCGCGCGATGACGGAGGGAAATTTTTCGCCCCACTCGATCAGCAAAACGCTCTCAGGCGTCATCAGTTCTTCCATGCCCAGCGTATCCAATTGGCGCTGATTTTCAATCCGATACAAATCAAGGTGATATAGCAGAATGGTCGTGCCCAGGTTCGCGTGCTCCACGCTACGACCCGCGTATTCATGGATCAGGGTGAACGTCGGACTGGTAATTTCTTCCGGCTCCGCCGCGCCCAGCGCGGCCGCAATCCCCTTCACCAGCGTGGTCTTTCCCGCGCCTAGATCTCCGCGCAACGCAATTGCTTTGGGAGGGTCGAGGAATTTCGCTAACTCGCGGCCAAGCTCGATGGTCTCTTCCGCCGAGTGCGTCGTAAACACGAGAGCATTGTCGTCCACGCGTTTGGACTCGCTCACCGGCGCGCCTCCTGCAACCATATAAAGCCCTCGCGCTCGATCGGCGTCTGGATTGCCTCAGAAAGATGTTGCAGCATCTCCGTCGCCAGCATTGTGTGCTCATCGCGTTCGCGTACGTACAGGTCCGCCGCTGCACCGTGCAGCCATACGGCACACTCCACCGCTTCCGCGATGTGCTCTGGAAATTGCGCGATCAACGCCGCCACAATTCCAGTGAGAATATCGCCGCTGCCGCCTTTCGCCATCGCCGGATTGCCGCTGGTATTCACTGCGACGGCGCCATCCGGATGCGCGACCAGCGTGCGCCAGCCCTTCAGCACCAGCGTCACATGATGCTTCATCGCGAACTTCCGCGCGATGCCAAGCCGATCGCGCTCGACATCGGCAATGGTCGAGCCCAGCAGCCGCGCCATCTCTCCCGGATGCGGCGTCAGCACCAGCGGACGCTTCGATCCGTCAAGCAATTCGGCGTGGCCTTCAAACGCATTCAGCCCATCGGCATCGAGAACGACGGGCACCTCTCTGCGGCGCACCAGTTCGCGAATGAATTCCGCTGTCTCGCGCCCGCGGCCAAGGCCGGGCCCAATGGCGAGCACGGTCATTCCATGCAACATGTTCTCGATGCGCGCCGGCTCTAGATTGCTGAGTGAAATGTCGGCACTGGAATTTTCTTCCAGTAACAGCGTCATCATCTCCGGCGCGAATCCGGCGACAATTCCAGCGATGCCGCGTGGGATGGCCGCGGTGGTGAGGCCCGCGCCGGCGCGCATTATAGCCAGCGCCGCCATCGATGGAGCGCCAGCTTTGCCCGGCGATCCTCCAACCACCAGCACATGGCCGAAGCGACCTTTATTCGCATCGAGCGCTCGCCGCTGCTCAATAATTTCCTTCGACATCCCTGACCAATGCAGTCCAGCGCTGGACACGGCTATCTCGGCGGGCGAGCCGATCTGCGCGACCGCAATCGCCCCGCGCGTCAACGCACCAAACACGTGTGCCAGCTTGGGTGCGGTAAATGTGACGACAGCATTGGAGCGGAAAGCGTCCGCCGCGGAGATTGCGGTTGAGTCGGCGTCCCATCCGGTTGGGAGATCGACGGAAACCACCGGCGCGGCAAGGTTGGCGATTTTATCTTTCAGGGCTGCGGCGACTCCACGCAATGGCGGGTGAAATCCGGTGC
>JBOGLY010000197.1:0-6279 GCA_050746425.1 Acidobacteriaceae bacterium | reverse complement strand
GCCGCAGCCCGTTCCAGGTCGGCTTCTGTATCGACGCCAATGGTATCGAACTCGACCGGCTCGACATGAATGAAGATTCCATTTTCGAGCAGGCGCAGTTGTTCCAGTCGCTCGGTGACTTCCAGTTGGCTGCTGGGCAAGCCAGGGAAGCGATCCAGAATATGTTTTCGATAGGCATACAGGCCGAGATGCTTCCAGTATGGAATGTTCCCGCCGTTGCGACGCCCGTCGCGGTCGTAAGGAATGGCGGCGCGAGAAAAATACAGCGCGTTTCCATTATGGTTGACGACAACCTTCACGACATTGGGGTTGTCGATATCCTCCGCCGGACAATCAGTCATCAGCGTGGAGACCGCTACTTCGGCGTCCTGAAACGGAAGCAGGAGCGCACGGAAATGTTCGACGCGAAGAAGCGGCTCGTCTCCCTGAATGTTGACAAAGATATCGTTGGATCGGAGGTGGATGTCTTCGCGTGCTAGTTGCTGAGCCACCGCGTGGACTCGATCCGTTCCGCTCGCCAGGTCGGCAGAAGTCATCTGAACTTCCCATCCCCGTTGACTGCATAGCTCGGCCACTTCGTTTGCGTCTGTTGCGACGATGACGCGCTCGAAGAGGCCGGAATTTGCCGCCGCCTGGTATACCCAGGCCAGCATTGGTTTGCCTGCGATTTCGCGCAGGACCTTGCGCGGCAAGCGCGTGGAAGCCAGACGCGCCGGGATGACGCCAATCGTTTTTGGCGCTGCATCTTCAGTGCCGTTCACAGCCTCCGTTAAGCGCATTCCCAGGTTTCCTTTCGTTCCTGCTCACGTGTCGCGCAAATTTGAGATTTTGCGTCCCGCCGCCAAACAAATATTTTTCCATTCGAGGACATTCTGTAGCATATCCGGAATTCATTGCGAATCGGTGACCCAGTTTGCCAAATGAATCGGCGGATGACTAGACTTTGTGCGAGTGCTAGGTTTAGCGCGATTTTGTGGGTCCGTTTTGCCAGGCCGGTCGAAAGCTGGCCGACCCGAATGAGTTCTCGATGTAAGACCGTACGCCGCAACGAAACATTGCTTTGTACCACAATCTGCTTTCCAGGAGATCGCCCTTGCGACCAATTCGAACTGTCCTCGCAATTTTTCTCGCTCTTTGCTGCTTTGTTGCTTTCAGCCCCATCCTTCAGGCGCAGAATCAGACCGAAAACAGTTTTGAGTTGCCGCCGCCTCCGCATGCGAAGCAGATTCATTTGAAACATGTTCTTGTAATCGGCGAAACCAAGGGCTTTGAGCACGATTCGGTTACCGATGCGATGGTCGCAATCTACAACATGGGGAAGAAGAGCGGTTTGTGGGACACGACGATTCGCACAGACACGGAACTGCTGACCAAGAAAGACCTCGGCAGAAATGCAAAGAACCTGAATTACTTCGACTGCCTTGTGTTCGCAAGCACAACCGGCGAGCTCGACATGGACGCTAGCCAAAAAGCCGACATGATGTCCTTCATCAAAGACGATGGTAAGGGATTTGTCGGCATTCATGCGGCGCTGGATACCAATTACACCTGGCCGGAGTATGGGGAGATGATCGGAGGATGGTTCGACCAGCATCCCTGGGGAACGTTCGAGGCTCCCATCGTTAACGAATCGCCGAATTTTCCCGCTGTACGTCATTTCCCGAAAGAGTTCGTCAAATACGATGAGATCTATCAGCCGAAAGACTGGTCGCGAAGCAAAGTAAATGTCCTGTTGAGCCTGGACTCAAGCAAGCTGGACTACTCCAACAACCCGCGCACTCACCGCGCCGATCATGATTTCCCGGTGGCATGGGTCAAGATGTACGGAAAAGGGAGGGTGTTCTACTCGACGCTGGGTCATACGGAAGAAGCGTGGCAGGATCCCGACATTCGCAAAATGTATTTCGAGGCGATCAAGTGGGCGCTGGGCATGACTGAGGGCAGCGTGGCATCCCATCCCAAACCATCCGCATCCGGTGCGAACCAGTAGCATGCCATCGCGGATTCAACTGCATTGATTCAAATAGCGCGCATGTACCAGCATCCATAAAGCCCCCGGCAAAAGTATGCCGCTAAACTGGTTGAGCAGGAGTAGCGAACCGACACGATGAAAAAATTGCAAGCGATCGCATTTGCTTTGTGCCTTGGAATCGTAGTTTTCTACGGCGCGGATACAGCGCTTTACGCTGCCTCCGCGCAAAGCGGCACATCCACATCTCCCGGCTCAGAGCCGGTTTATTCCGCGCAGCATACTGGGGAGCAAGCGCGATCCGGCGGCGTTCTCTTCCGGCAAAATTGCGCTTTCTGCCATGGCCGCGATGCAGCGGGCGGCGAAACCGGCCCAGACCTCACGCGATCAAAGCTGGTCTCTCAGGACGTTGCGGGAAATAAAATAGCGGAGGTGTTGCGTGACGGGAGGCCTGAAAAAGGCATGCCCTCTTTCACCTTCTCTGCGTCGGAGGTGAGCGATCTAGTTGCATTTATTCATAGCCAGCGATCAAAGGCGCTAATGGACAATGGAAGCCGACGCGGCGTTGAAGCATCGGACCTTCAGACCGGCAATGCAAAAGCGGGCGAGGAGTACTTTAACGGAGCGGGCGGCTGCGCTTCCTGCCACTCGCCAACCGGAGACCTTGCTGGAATTGCATCGCGTTACCAGGGGCTGAACCTGGAAAGACAGATGCTCTACCCGGAAAATGCAAAGAGCACAGTCACTGTTACGTTATGCTCGGGCAAAATCGTGAAGGGAGCGCTGGCGTATCTGGATGGGTTCACGGTTGGCCTGCGCGATGCGACCGGAACATACCGTTCCTGGCCAACTGATCGGGTCCGGTATTCCGTTTCATCGCCGGCCGATGCGCACGTGACGCTGCTTCCAAAATACACCGATGCCGATATCCACAATCTGATGGCGTATCTGCAAACGTTGCGCTAAAAAATGCCGATTCTCGATCGAAGCAACTATAAGGTCCCGAATGAAAAAGTTGTTTAAGGATGTGTGTTTTTTGCTTGCTGTGCTATGCGTTGTGTCAATCGCGATTTCCTCCGTGCTTTTTGCGCAAGGGGTCGATTCCTCGATGCTGCGAAACCCTCCACCGAACAGTTGGCCGAGCTATCATGGCGACTATTCAGGACGTCGCCACAGCAGCTTGACGCAAATTAACCGTCAGAACGTGGGCGACCTCAGCCTGGCCTGGGCTTTTCAGACAAGACAAAAGGCATCGCTGAAGTCCTCTCCGTTGCTGGTGGATGGCATCTTGTACTTCACAGTGCCGGAAAAAATCTGGGCTGTGGATGCGCGCTCCGGACATTTGATCTGGCAATACATAAACCCGCCGACCAAAGGCGATCACATTGGCAACCGCGGTGTGGGGATGTATAAGGACTGGCTCTATTTTTTACTTCCGGACGGACATCTCCTGTCTCTCAATGCAAAAGATGGCACAGTGCGCTGGAAGATTCAGGTCGCGGATGAGAGCAAAGGCTACTGGACAACCATGGCGCCACTGGTGGTTGGCGATCACGTCATCGTTGGCGTCTCAGGAGATTTCGACAATTTGCCCGGCTACCTGATCTCTATCGACCCGGAAACTGGCAAGACACAATGGCAATGGTACAGTACACCGCCAGCCGGAACGCCACATTCCACGACCGGCGGCATGACCTGGATTACCGGCACCTACGATCCAAAATTGAATCTGATCTATTGGGGCACCGGCAATCCGACGCCAGTCCTGAACGGCTCCACACGACCCGGCAATGACCTGTACACCTGCAGCATCGTCGCAATCGATCCAGACACGGGCAAGCTGGTGTGGGGTTTTCAGGTATCGCCGCACGACACGCACGACTGGGATTCAGTGGAGGTCCCGGTGCTGGTGGATGGAGATTTCAATGGGCGACCCCGCAAGATGGTGATGCAGGCCGCCCGCAACGGGTACTTCGTCGTCCTCGATCGCACCAATGGAAAAGACCTTCTCACCGTTCCGTATGGGCCGGTGAACTGGTCGCTGGGAGTTGACAAGCAAGGCCACCCGATTCCGAACCCGGAAAAGGAGCCAGCGCCCGATGGCCGTTTGATTGCCCCCGATGAAGGCGGCGTGACCAACTGGCGATCGCCCAGCTTTGATCCCAAGACAGGGCTGTTCATTGTCGATGCCCACCCAAGCTACAGCCTCTATTTTGCGAAGCCCGCCGACGGCAACTACGGCTGGGCTGGCGCGGATTACGATTTATGGGGCAATAGCATGATCGAGGCGATCGATTACAAAACCGGGAAGATTCGCTGGACCCGTGAAGCCGGCAGAAATGGCGATGGCGCGGGCGTGCTGACGACGGACTCGGGTCTGACTTTTACCGGCGACGGATATGGAAATCTGCTCGCGCTCGACACCAGAACGGGAAGGACCCTTTGGCACACTGGAACTGGTGCGCCCATGCAGAGCTCGCCAATTACCTACCAGTTGGACGGACGGCAATATGTCCTTACCGGAAGCGGCTCGGTATTGTTCGCATGGACGCTTCCGACTCATCCGAAAGAAGCACGCAAAGCGCGAAGTGCATCGAAGCCTGCTGGTAAATAGTTTTATTCCATGCGGGATTGTATTTTTCAGCGGGATAGTCAAAGGAATTGGTGGCGGCGAGTGGAATCGAACCACCGACCTACGGGTTATGAGTCCGTCGCTCTAACCATCTGAGCTACGCCGCCAAATTTGGATTGATTGACCCGCGAAACATCATTGCGCGCTCGGCTGGAACCCAATTCGTGCGCAAAGTGCGTCACCTAAAGCGATCAGGCCGTCTGCATATTGCGCGTGGGAAAAGTGCAATCTAAGCGGACAACGGTACCAACAGGGTAGCATTTCCAAGCGAAACCCAGCAAAAGCGCCCGTTGACATCCATGAAAATCGCGCCTACCTCCAGAATTGAAGACAGCGCCACTTTAGGCATCGGCACGGCTGATCGAGCCACTGGACGAGATGCGATAACTGTCTGTCGAGAACACGCCGGTTTCATCTCGGCCGGAATGCCTATCGAAAACATATTCTGGATCGCTTCCCTGGCTTGCCGGGCAGTCAACTGGAAGCCGTCGAGCGGCTGGAACAACTGCGTCTGCTGGAAAGCGGAATCTCCATTCATGTTGAACCGGTCGAGTTCGACACCATCGGGGTCGATACAGAGGCCGAGCTGGAACGGGCCGCGGCTCTATTGGCGCGGCATGAATGGTAACGGCTCGCGCCGTAAAGATATTTTAGTTAGTCGTGGGAGCCATCGCCAGACGAAAGCCACTGCTTCCGATACACTGGATGCTGGAGATCAGGATGAACTTGTTTTGCCTTCTTCCTCGGGCGGCCATCCGCCTGAAGCTGGGAGTCTATTTGTGCGCTGTTTTCATGGCAACTTCCATGCTGGCGCTTGCCCAGTCCCAGCCGCAGTCCAGCAGCGACAATGGCGCGACAACGCCAACGATTAACAATCCGCAGAACCACAATGTGAATACGGGAAACTATGTTCCGCCGCCTCCGCCCTCCGGCCCGAATGTCTATTACAACCGCCGCTGGGACATCTACGGCGGACCCGCTTACACGAACTTTCTTGCCGGCCCGCAGTTGTTGCAGCGGTCAAATATGGGCGGATGGGAAGTCGCCGCAACGTACTGGCTGGGCTGGCACTGGGGCCTGGCTGCGGACGCGCGGCAATACATTGGCACGTCGGGCGTGTTTCCGAACACGGATGGCGGAGTTCCTCCTCCTACGACATGTCCTCCCTTTTCGACCACGTGCCAGAACAACCCAACCATCACGGGCCCGCGGATCATGCAGTATTACTTTATGGCAGGTCCGGAGTACAGGGTATTTCGCCGCGCCAGAGCTTCTGGTACGTTCCATGCGCTGTTCGGAAACGCCTACGGCATCTTCGATGCCGCCACCCTGCATGGCCTGAATGTGCAGACCATTGGGCTCTTCGCGACACAGTGGACGTTCACCAGTGCAATCGGTGGCACGTTCGATTACAACTACACTCCTCGAATCGCCTTTCGGATCCAGCCGGATTTGCTCATTACACGATACGGGGGGACGGCGGAGCAGAACTTCGGGTTTTCAGTCGGCCCGATCTTCCGGTTCGGTCACCTCGACACCTCTGGGGGCGCGACGTCTCCTAGACGCGAACACCGGCACTTCCACAATCCATTCCACAAGTGACTTAAGTGCTCATACTTCCGTGCTTTGACAGGTAACACGATTTAGGTGACTATCGCAATCAGAAGCGGATTGGAAT
>JBOGLY010000196.1:0-6291 GCA_050746425.1 Acidobacteriaceae bacterium | reverse complement strand
GGTGTTTCCACCGGAACAAGGAGGCGCCCGCAAATCGCCGGAGGATGCACCCTACTTGAACGACTGGTGCTGCATCGCAGCCGGCAGTTTTGTCGACATGGTGATCGACTCTATTTTCGGGGCCGACCTGACGCTGCATGACGGGATTCGGGTGAGGTCGCGTCTCGAACATTTCGATCCGCGGGCGCGGCTGTTGGACCTGCCTTACCAGGGAAAGAATTATTCCATCTCACTGGACGGTGTCGACAAAGCGTGATCTTTCAAGCGAACAAATGCGCCGTGGCGCTTAAATTGTCCAGACTATAGTTTTCCAGCGCTGGCTGGAGCAAACGCGAGTTTCATGCTGCAGATACAGTTCAGTCTCAAACAGCATTCGGAAAATCTACGAAATGTACGATAAGACGCCCTTTATCTCTGTATCTACTTCCGACCGCGATTGCCAATGCGGGTGGGAGGCAATTCGGCGGACGTTGCTCGCCGTGGCCGCATGCGCCGCGCGCGTCGTCTGCGTTGAATGCTATCCGGGAGTCAGAATCGGCGAAGTCAGGAAGCACATCGAAGCTATCCTGCAGCCATCGAGCATCATTTCGACCGAAGATCTCTTGCTGCCTGCTGAAGAGTTGAATCAGCGGATGGCGCCGTTGCTGACCGACGATCCAGTGTTCGGCGTTATGAACACCATCGAAATCGAAGACTATTTCGATTCGCAAAAACTGGAGACTGCCCGACGCGATGTTGAAGGCGTACGGAAGGGAATCACACTAGCAATCGGTGTCGGCGCAACTCTGGTGGCGCGACAGTACGATTTGTTGATTTACGCTGATCTCGCGCGCTGGGAGATTCAACAGCGCCAGCGCCGCGGCGAAATCGGCAACCTGGGCGCGGACAATATCGATGAATTGCCATCGCTCAAATACAAGCGCGCCTTTTTTCTGGATTGGCGGGCGGCAGACCGGCTCAAGCAGAGATTGTTGACAAAGATCGACTTTGTTTTGGATACGAACAGTCGTCATGCTCCCAAGATGATCTCCGGCAAAGCCATGCGCGATGGTCTGCGCATCGCCGCGAATGGCCCGTTCCGGGTGGTCCCCTTCTTTGATCCCGGGCCCTGGGGCGGACATTGGCTGGAGGAGGTTTGCGATCTGCCGAGAGATGTTCCCAACTATGCCTGGGGGTTCGATTGCGTTCCGGAGGAAAACAGCCTTTTGCTCGGGTTCGGCGACGCACGCGTGGAGATTCCATCTCTCAATCTTGTCTACGCCCACCCTCGGGACCTGCTTGGCGAAAATATCTATGAACACTTCGGGGAGGAGTTCCCGATCCGATTCGATTTTCTCGATACCGTTGGCGGCGGCAATCTCTCGCTGCAGGTCCATCCGCTTACGCAATATGTGCGAGAGAAATTTGGCCTGTTCTATACCCAGGACGAAAGCTATTACATGCTGGACGCAAAAGCCGATGCCTGCGTCTATCTGGGATTGAAAGAAAATATCGACCCGGCGGCGATGCTCCGCGATTTGAAGGCCGCGCAACAGGATGGCGGCGAATTCAACGCGGACCTATATGTAAACAGGTGGCCGGCTAGGAAGCACGATCATTTTCTGATTCCCGCCGGGACCGTGCACTGCTCGGGCCGCGACAGCATGGTGCTCGAAATCAGCGCGACTCCTTATATTTTTACGTTCAAGCTATGGGATTGGGGCCGCATGGGTCTGGATGGGCGGCCCCGTCCAATCCACCTGGAACGCGGCGCTGCGAACATCCAGTGGGACCGCACGACAGAGTGGGTGCGTCAATCGCTCATCAATCGCATTGAACCGCTCGCGAGCGGAAACGGCTGGCGCGAGGAGCGGACCGGACTCCACGCGTTCGAGTTTATCGAGACTCGCCGCCATTGGTTCACCGGTACCGTGCCCCATGACACCTCCGGCACAGTCAATGTTCTGAATCTAGTGGAGGGCCGGCAGGCCGTGGTCGAAAGCCCCTTCCACGCATTTCCACCGTTTCTGGTGAATTATGCGGAAACCTTTATCGTTCCCGCTCAGGTAGGACCTTATACGATTCGCCCCTCCCGTCCGGCGGAGGGAACGCAGTGCGCAACCATCAAGGCGTTTGTCCGTCCGCAGACATGAACTTGGCTTCGAATACAATTTTCGCAGACGAATGTCGAATACAAGCCGCGACTTTCGGCTTCTGACAGAGGCGATGAATTGAAAAATCGGATGCAACCCGCAAGTGCTCCATCGGACACGAACGGATCTTCAGACAAGCCTTCGAAGCAACAGTCGCGTTTTACAACCATCCTCACGAAACTTCAGCAGACCGGGTCCGTCGCCGTCGATTCGCTCAGCGAAGAACTGACGGTTTCCCCGGTGACGATTCGGCGCGACCTGGACCAGCTTGCCGCCGTTGGACTCCTGCAGCGCACGCACGGCGGCGCTGTGTCCATCGAGCCGCTCTTCTACGAGCCGTTCAAGAACGACCGTTCCTTTCAGGCGCAGCTCGAACGGTTCGCCTACGAAAAACGACGCATCGGGCGCGCCGCGGCTGCGCTCATCCAGACTGGAGAGACCATTGCGCTTTCCCCCGGCACGACTACCATGGAGGTCATCCGCGGACTGCCGCGAAACCAGAACATTACGGTCATCACCAACACCGTGAACATCGCCATGGAACTCTCCAAGCGCAAGGACGTGAATGTTTTCGTGACCGGCGGACACCTGCATGGCGACTGGTTTTCATTGGTCGGCCCGACCGCGACCGAGAGTCTGGAAAAAATGATGGCCCATACCATGTTCATCGGGGTCGATGGCATCGACAGCGGAATGGGAATGAGTTCCCTAAGCGCGGAAGAGGCCAATGTAATTGCGGCCATGATAAAAACGTCCCGCCGTCGCATTGCCGTCGCCGACCACAGCAAGATCGGCAAAGTCGCGGGATGGCGCATCGGTCATATCAAAGACCTGCATATTCTGATCACCGATACCGGCGCGACGGAAGAGATGCTCGATCCCTTCCGCCGCCTCGCCATCGAAGTCATGCGGGTCTGAATTCGACACTTGACTACCGCAAAAAACTAAGCTGGCCGTCGCCTACAGGCGCGGGCCCTGCTGTGTGATTGATTCTGATGAACCTGACCGCCAGGGCTCGAATCATGCACAAGGTGCGGCGTGGTTATTCCCCGAAGCATTATTTTCGATTTGCGTGAAAGTATTTGTTGGAGCTTCTCCTTTTCTTCGTCTATAATTGTACATCGAGTGAATGAAGCCCATAAAACATACGAGATTCGTTGCCCTGTCCACGGTTTTGTTGGCATGAATGATTGGGAAAGAAGCATTATCGCTGAACCGGCATTTCAGAGGCTGCGTCGAATCCGACAATTGGGCTGGACAGACCAAGTCTATCCAGGTGCAATGCATACAAGATTTGAACATTCACTTGGTGTAATGCATACGGCAACAATGCTGTATGACGCGATTCGCTCAGGGTCGGCCGATGTATTGCAAAGCGAACTCGGATATAAATCGGAGGGCCTAAAGCGGGATCGGCAGCTGATACGACTCGCTGCACTGCTGCACGATGTTGGGCACTCTCCGTTTTCTCATGCGTCTGAAGATCTGTTTCCAAAACAGGAGAACGGAAAGAATTTTAAGCACGAACAATACTCGGCGGCAATTGTCAGAACTCAGTTACGTGACGTAATCGAAAGTCATCCACTTAACACGAATTGCGATTTCCGCGCTGACGATGTAGCAGCCATTTTAGAAGGCACCACAAATGCGAAACATAGACTATTTTGGCGTGATCTCATTGACGGTCAAATGGATGCGGATCGAATGGACTATTTGCTCCGGGACTCCCACCATGCTGGCGTCCAGTATGGAAAATTTGACCTGAATAGAATTACAAACACGATCCTCGCGATCCCGGGCGCTGGAGGTCATGCTCCAGTTCTTGGTTTCTCTCAAGGTGGCTTACACGCAGCCGAAGGTCTTGTTCTCGCACGCTATTTCATGTTTACGCAGGTATATTTTCACAAAACTCGCGTCGCTTATGACACTCATCTCAAGGGTGCGCTTTCTGAAATCCTTCCCAACGGGAAGTTCCCTCGCCCAGTGGGTAAAGAGCTTGAAGAGTTTCTTAAGTGGGACGACTGGAAAGTCCTCGGCTTATTGGCAGATGGTAAAGGGGGCGAACACGGAGAATACTTGGCCACCCGAAGCCATTACAGGCTTGCGTACAGCAGCCCTGAGATATCCGGTCCACAACACATGCAATATGTTGAGAAGCTGGAACAAAAATTGGGCGATCTTGTTGTTGGTAAAGAAGAAGCGTCAAAAAGCTGGTACAAGACTGGAAAACCGGACATCCCAATCGTCAGTGATGTCGATCCAAAAGATGTGAAGCCCTTGTCCGTTTATTCAAATGTCGTGCGAAATATTGGGGCCAGTAATCAGGTACTTCTTTATGTCAAACCTGAGGATGCTAACAAAGCAGAAATAATCGTAAGAAAGGTTGCGGAGGATGAACGAAATTTACAAGGCACGCTTAAGTTTGATTCCAATCTTGGCTGAAAAACACGAAGGTCGCTACATTGGTCGAACAGCGTTGATGAAGTACATGTATTTTCTCCAAACTTTGCGCGGTGTTCCGCTCGGGTATCACTTTTCTATGTATTCGTATGGGCCATTCGACTCGGAGGTTCTTTCGGACCTCAGTTCTGCGGAGGCGATGAACATCGTCTCGTCGATGCCGGTGTCTTTTTCGGGCGGTTACGGTTACCGTATCCAAGCTTCGCGCAATGCACAGGCTGCAAAGCAGGAATCCGGCAAGTTTATATCCCAGCATGAAAACGATGTTGAGTGGCTTTTTTCAAAATTTGGCGGTATGACCAGCGCTGAGCTGGAGTTGGCGAGCACAATAATTTATGTAGATCGTGAGTTCTATGGTGAGCGCAAGCGTTTTGAGCCCGAGCAGATTGTGGCGAGGGTACGCGAAATCAAGCCACACTTCAGCCAAGAACAAGTTCAGAAATCTTTCGATTCTTTGTTCGACAAGGGATTAATAACCTCGACTCAAACTGGGACTAGTTGACCTCGGTTTGTGACGAGTGAGAACGTCAAGCTTCTTACTGCCAGGGAGTCCTCTCTCATTTTTGTCGTAGAATAGGAGGAGTACTTGAATGCCACGAGCATTCCGGTCCGGGCTGCATCTTATGGCCTGGGCTACCCCGATGGGGGCGTCACGGTTTCGACGGGATCGTTTGCGGTAAAGAGGCATGCCGGGGTGTAGGCACCCGTAATCGTCTGCAAAAACACAATTGCTAACAATCAACTAGCACTTGCTGCTTAATTAAATAAGTAGCCGTCCTCCTCAAATTTGCCTGCGAGGTGGGGAAGGACGTCGCAAAGCAGGCTGGTCCGGCCCGCAACGCCTGGGTTGGCTGGACGAGATCTACAGGCTGGTGGGATGCGTATCTTGTCCGTTCTGAGCGCATCGCACGAGACCAATCGGAACTGGACTACGCATGGAGTCTCTTTACTGACTTGGATTTCGGACGCGGGTTCGACTCCCGCCGCCTCCACCAACATTAACTAACCTGTTTTCAATGACTTAATTGATTGTTGAAAATCTATGTACGATACGCGTACGATAGCTCCATCATGCTTACGCTCTATCGTCGCCATCTGAAGCGCTGCTCCAAGACAGAAGATCGCTACTGGAAACGCTGCTCCTGCCCCATGTGGGTTGAGGGAACGGTGAATGGCAGCTATCTTCGCCGCAGTCTCCGCACTGGAAGTTGGGAACGCGCCCAGGGGCTTGCACAGCAGATCGAGTGCGCTGACGATCCCAAGGCGGTTCCCGCGAAGCCGGAGCAACCGACTACTATCCAGCAAGCAGTAGAAGAGTATCTGGCCGACGCAAAGGCCCGCGACCTGGCCGAAGCTACGCTCTACAAGCTCGACATCATCTTCCGTAAGCAGTTTCTCGCCTGGACCAAGGCCGAAGGTTATAGCCTGTTGCGGGAGCTGGATCTTCGGGCTGTCCAGGCGTTCCGCGCTTCATGGAGGGATGGCGGGCTTGCCAAGAAGAAGAAGCAGGAACGACTCACAGGTTTCTTCTGGTTTTGTATCCGTGCCGGATGGATGACAACCAGTCCGACCCTCAATCTCAAACGCATCACCGTCCATCAGACCCCGACCGACTACTTCCCCCGCGAGGAGTACACGAAGATTCTTGACGCGACGGGTCGGCTCGATGAAGGTTTAGTACGCGCCTATGACATTGAAA
>JBOGLY010000195.1:0-6319 GCA_050746425.1 Acidobacteriaceae bacterium | reverse complement strand
CCTCGATGCTGTGGGAAGAACTGCGCGGGCGCCGTGTTTTCATCACGGGAGGAACCGGTTTTTTCGGCTGTTGGCTGCTGGAAAGTTTTCTGGCCGCCAATCGCGCTTTCAATTTGCGGGCAGGCGCGGCGGTTCTGACACGCTCCGCGCGAAAATTTCGTGAACGGTCGCCGCATCTCGCGAATGATCCCGCGATCGAACTGCTCGAAGGCGATGTCCGAGATTTTTCGTTTCTCGCCGGCGACTTCCCTTTTGTTATTCACGCCGCCACAGAGTCCGTTCCAGTCCACTCCGCCTATTCATCGGGTCGCAACGCTACATCGGAGATGCTTTCGACGATTGTGGAGGGGACGCGGCGGTGCCTGGAATTTGCCGAATCGCATGGCGCAAAAAAATTTCTACTGACCAGCTCGGGCGCCGTCTACGGTCGCCAGCCGTCCGACATCACCCACCTTGCTGAGGACTACGGCGGCGCGCCGGATGTTGTCCAGCAAAATTCCATCTACGGAGAAGGCAAGCGCATGGCGGAAATGCTGTGCGCTGTCTCGGCGTCCCGCACTGGAATGGAATGCAAAATTGCCCGCTGCTTTGCGTTTGTCGGCCCACACCTTCCGTTGGACGCTCATTTCGCGATTGGAAATTTCATCCGCGACGCAATGCGCGGAGGCCCCATCGAAATTCAAGGCGACGGGACTCCAATGCGCTCCTACCTGTACGCGGCCGACCTGGCGATCTGGCTGTGGACGATGCTGTTCCGCGCCGATTCGCTGCGCCCTTTCAATGTTGGATCGGAGCGGGACATCAGCATTCTGCAGGTCGCAGAGGCAGTCGCCACCGCGATTCGACCGGGAGCGCAAATTAAAGTTGCTCGGGCCGCATCGCCAGGCGAGCCAGTCCAGCGCTACGTCCCATCGGTGCAATTGGCGAAGAAAATTCTCCACCTTGCGGATGGTGTTGAATTGATCGACGCGATTCGCCGCACCGCCGACTGGTACAGCATCGGCGCCCACACGTAATCCACCGGAGGTTTTTCCTGTGCGAACCCAGCGCATTCTTTTCGCTGCCCTTGTTTTGGCGATTTTCACATTGCCGCTATGCGCGCAGTCGCTCTCATCGCAGGAGGCCGCGCATTTGAAATCCTTTTACGAAGCGGGCCTCCAGCGCAACGGAATTGTCGGCAGCAGCCTGGTCCTGCTTGACGGAAACCGCATCGTTTTTCACGATTTCTACGGGCATCAGGACCTGAAACCCGCTGAGCCGGTGGATGAAAATACCGCGTACCATTGGGCGTCGATTACGAAGACGTTTACCGGAATCGCCATCATGCAACTCCGTGACCGCGGGCTTCTCTCGCTCGACGATCCACTGGTCAAGTACATCCCTGAGCTTGCCGTGGTGCATGATCCATACGGCCCCATCTCCGCAATAACCATTGCGCAGGCGATGTCGCATTCGAGCGGCTTCCGCAATCCTACGTGGCCATGGCGCACCGAGCCCTGGCAGCCTTTCGAGCCAACGCAGTGGTCGCAGATTGTTGCCATGCTGCCCTATACCGCAATCCAGTTTGCGCCTGGCTCCCGTTTCGGCTATTCCAACCTGGCGGTGGTATTTTTAGGCGAAATTATCCAGCGCGTCTCAGGCGATCCATATGAGGCATACATGTTGAAAAATGTCCTGGAGCCGCTGGGAATGTATCGCTCCTATTTCGATCGCAGCCCGTACACGCTGTTAAGGTATCGCTCGCATAGCTATGACCTGCAGCAGGGCAAGCTGACCGAAGACGCATTCAATTTCAACACTGGAATTACGCGCTCCAACGGCGGACTGAACGCTCCGCTGCCGGACATGGTGAAGTACGTGGAGTTTTTGCTCGGCGATCCGTCGCACCAAGCGCATCAGGACGAATACGACGCTATCCTGAAACGTTCATCGCTCGAAGAAATGTGGAACCCGATTCTGCCAGTGCCCGCGAATGCCGATTTTACATCGCGCGCCGGCGCGCACGACTTTGTTGCAGGAAGTTTTTTTGTCCACACGGACGGCAAGCTGCGATTGGTTGGGAAATCGGGATCGCAGAACGGTTTCCAAAGCCATTTCTATATCGATCCAGTCTCCCGGCGCGGATACATCGTGGTCTACAACACGGACGCGCAGGATGCCACGCAAAACACCCACGACTTCGACACGCAGCTGCGGGATTATCTCATCGACCATTACTTCAGTCGGAGAAGCAAGTAGCGCTTTTCGAATTTCGCGCGTCGCTGATACACTAGCAACGACAGGCACCGTGGGGCTATAGCTCAGTTTGGGAGAGCGCGCCGTTCGCAATGGCGAGGTCGTCGGTTCGATCCCGACTAGCTCCACCAGGAACGCTCCCGGGGAAAATTCCCGCGAACAAGGCGACGTAAATGCCTGGTCTAGCCGGCGGCGGTCTCAGCCGCAACGATATCTTTCCCCGCCATGACCGGGCCGCATGAATCCCGCTTGATCAACTCCGTCGGAATTGTCACCACCTGGGGCGCCAGGCTCGGTTGCGCGATTCGACTCAGCACCAGCTTTACCATCTGCTGGCCCAATTGCTCTGGAAATTCGCGGGTCGTTGTCAGACCGGGGTAAAGCAGTGTGCTGACGGTATCGTCGCAGCCAGCCACGCTGATGTCCTCCGGGATCTTCAGTCCGCCGTCGCGCAGTCCCTTGTAGATTCCGTGCGCGGTCTGGTCGTTGCCCGCCAGCATCGCGGTGCAAGGCTCGCTTCGGGCCAGAATAGACTTCGCGTTGATGTATCCCATTTCCGCTTCATCCTCGAACTCAATTCCGCTCAGTCGTGGAGCGAATCCTGCGGCAATCATCGCGCGACGGTAGCCCTCGTAATGCCGGGCGAACCACGGCAATTTAAGATTGCCAACAAACCAGATGTCGCGGTGCCCCAGCCCGATCAGGTATTTGGTCATCTCGTGACCACCCTGAATGTCGTCGGAATAAATGGTGTCGCCCTTCAAGGTTTTCGCCTCGCCTACAACGTTGTTGCCCAGAACGGAATAGGCAACCCCCTTGTGATCGAGCAACTGAAGCAGATTGGTGTAATTCGTTCCCGCAAGCACCACGGCCCGCACCACGTCATGCCGCTGCACTACTTTCGGCAGGTGGAGTTCTTTCCAGGAAACATTTGGCGAATAGTTGAAGGAAAGAAAAACCATGTCCCAGCCGTTGGCCGCGCAGTAGGCCTCCGCGCCAAGCAGAATCCTGGAATGGAAGGCGTGCAGCACCGCCCGGTTGCTCAGCAGGAAGGCCATTGCCTTGGTCTTGTTCCGCTGCGACAGATCGACGTTCAGCTTGGCCGCCGCCGCCAGCACCGCGTCCCGAATCGCGGGATCGACACGATTGTTGCCATTCAACACTCGAGAGACAGTCGCCACGCTGACGGTAGCTTCGTCTGCAATTTCCCGCAGTCCTACCTTGCTTTTTTTAGGGTCCGCATTGTCTTTCATACAAGTCTAAATTTGTGCCATTCCCTTGGGTCGATCGCCCGGCGCTCTTTCGCGGCTTCACGCATCGCTCTTCGCTAATCCAGGATTGCGATTTGCTCCCCGCAAAATCATACATGGATTTTCATCGGCTGCGCCGGATATTTGGCTCTAGGGATTTTCATCCGATCCCCAGACCTGCTGAAGAAACAGGTATCTGTCGCGGTGGCGATCCGGTCTGGCCTCTGGTGTGGGCGACAGGCGCATGACCTGCCATTTTCCCACTTTGTTGTAGGTTGGCCAATGCGGAAGGCCAGCGCTGTTGGGGTCGCCGGTCCTGGCAAAATTTGTCCAGTAGTCCTGCATCAATTCTGAAAGTTTGTAGTCCTCCGGCCTCCACTTTGCGCCATGTCGCGAGTCCAGCGTGCCGAAAACATACTCGATATCGTCAGAGTGAAAAGCGCCGATCGATTCCGGGTGATAGGGATCGCCGGGAGATCCCAGCTCGAAATGATAGCGATAGACAGAAGCGTCCCCGGTTTTCACCTGTGCTTCCAGCCATGCCCAGGTGGAATATGCGATGAAAGAATCGCCGGAAAAATCTTCCGCGGCCCGCAGCGCCTCGGCATCGTTTGAAGCAGCGTATACATTCAGAAATTCCTGGGCGCGAGAGCCAAACGTCTTCTTCGCCATCGCGCGCAAGCTCTCTGGAGTGGGTTTTTCAGGCTGGTCTACCACCTCATCGGTGCCTTCGTCCTTGTTCCAGCCGGCAAGCAGCGGCACATGCGCCTGATTTCCCGCCGCGTAAATGGCGGGCACGCTTTCCGGAAGAAAATCTCCATCGACGTTCGGCCAGAATAGAGTATCGTCTACATGCAAAGCAGCATTCGCCGCCTGCTGAAGATCAGCGGCACTGATCGAGCGCAGAAAGGATGGAGCGCTGTTTTTGAACGCCGACTGGACAAACTTCTCTCCCCGGCGTTCGCTGACCGACAGCGGCGGGAAGGTCAGGTTCGGACTGGTAAGGGCCCCTCCGCTTTCTCCGATGGCGCGGGCAAACAATCCTTGAGAAAGAGGCGAAGCCATCTGCGCGCTGACTGAGATGGAACCGGCGGATTCGCCAAAGATGGTCACGTTGCCAGGGTCGCCGCCGAATGCGGCAATGTTGCGACGCACCCATTTTAGAGCAGCCGTCTGGTCCATCAGTCCATAGTTTCCGGCAGCGTGTTTCGCCGACTCGCCGGCAAGGCTGGGAAGCGCAAGGAATCCGAACACTCCCAGCCGATAATTCATGGAGACAACAACAACTCCTTTACGGGCCAGGTGCTCGCCATCCTGTCGGGGTTCTGAGGTGCCGCCGGTGACATAGCCGCCGCCATATATCCAAACCATGACGGGAAGCCCCGCGGCATTGTTCTGAGCAGGCGTCCAGACGTTGAGCGTGAGGCAGTCCTCGCTCTGCCCCGGATCGCGAAAGATCATGTCCGGGAACAGCTTTGGTTGCATGCAGCGCGAACCGAATGCGGTCGCGGACCGGACGCCAGACCATTTCGCCGCCGGTTGCGGAGGCTTCCAACGCAGCGGCCCCACAGGCGGCGCGGCGTAGGGAATACCGAGGAATGCGCGCACCTGTCCGTCGGCGCTGAGGATCCCCTGCACGGTTCCCCGGTCTGTCGCGACCGTAAGTCCATCGCTTGCGCGTGCAGCCGTCGCGGATAGCAGGAATGCGCAGGCGCCCGCGGCAACAAATCTGTATCGATTGAAATGGCGCACTGGTTCGGTGGCCCCCTTCCGATTGGACTGATTTGACCTCATTAGGCTACACCTGCAAGCGCGCGCTGGAAGAACGCATCGAACAAGAATCTTCGCCTGCTGAAGGAATGGGGTCAGCGCGCCTGACTTTTTTCAATCCCACACTGGCAGCAATCAGGAGGAACGATGCACCGAGTACTATGGTTGAGGGTCAGCGGCATTCCAGATTTTGGAAAGCGCCAGGCCTGCCACACGTCATGATAAAGCCGGCTCCGCTTCCCCGCCCCAACTCGCCGAAAGTCGTTTTCTATGGCTGGTGGATCGTTGCCGCAGCATTTTTGAACCTCTTCTTTACCACAGGCGTCGTCTATTACGGCTTTCCGGTGTTTTATCCCGCGTTTGTCGCTTCGCTGGGATTTTCGCGCGCTCAGGTCACGCAGGGATTTCTTCTCGGCGCCCTCGTCGTGGGGCTTCCCGTGGGCATCTTCGCCGGGGCGCTGATCGATCGCGTAGGCGCTCGCAATGTAATCCTTACCGGAATCGGTTTGATCGGCGTGCCGCTGTTCCTGATGGGGAGGATGACTCACTTCTGGCAATATGAATTGCTTTGCATTGTGGAAATGGTCGGCTACACCATTGCCGGCCCGATCGCCAATCAGGTTTTAATTTCGCAATGGTTTCGCGAGCGGCGGGGGCAGGCCATGGGATATGCATACCTTGGGCTGGGCCTGGGCGGCGTGATTGCCCCGCTGGCAGCGAATTTCCTGATTCGCAGTTTCGGCTGGCGGACGGCGCTGGAGATCTCCGGAATCGTAATCATGGCAGTGCTTTTTCCGGTCGGCATCTGGGTGACGCGCTCGTCTCCAGCCGAAATGGGACTGCTTCCCGATGGCGCGACGACTGCTCCGCTGGAGACCCTCAATGCGACGGCCAGCGATTCCAGTCCAATCGCCGCCGCGGTCCGCACCGCCAACTTCTGGCTGATCCTGCTCGGCGCAACGCTGATATTGAGCGCTATTAACGCTGTGATTCAACAATTCATCCTTTTCCTGCGCGATCAGGGATATTCGACCCGGTCCGCCTCCCACGTTTTATCGGTGCTG
>JBOGLY010000194.1:0-6320 GCA_050746425.1 Acidobacteriaceae bacterium | reverse complement strand
ATTCGAAGCATCGTACGCAAACGGCTTTACATTGTAGATCGGCGATTTCGGATCGCTGTGCAGGGTCAGCGAACCCATGATGCTGGAGAGGTTGACGATGCGCGCAGCTGCACTTTTTCGCAGCAACGGAAGCAGCGCCAGCGTCAACGCCACCGGCGCAAACAGATTGGTCTCAAATACCTGGCGCAGCGTTTCCGGCGTGGTGGAACTGGTGTCGTTGCCACCCCACGCGCCCACCTCTGCAATGCCAGCGTTATTGATCAGAATGTCGAGCTTGCCAAAATTCTGCTCTAGAAATTTGACGGCTGCGTCGCGGTCAGCGGCGTTCGTAACATCCAGTTTCAGCGGGTGCGCGTCGATGCCATCCGCACCCAGCTTTGCCGCCGCCGCTTTGCCTTTCGCCAGGTCGCGCGAACCCAGCACCACTGTAACGCCCGCATTTCCAAGCTGGCGCGCAGTCTCAAATCCTATGCCTTTGTTTGCGCCCGTAATCAGCGCGACTTTTTTGCTTTCGCTCATTTGTCTCTGAATCCTTTCCACCCCAACTTAGATACGCTCGCGAAAGGAAAAGATTCAAGGAATCCAGGCGGGACGCGATCGGAATTGAAAATCCCAGGTCTCAAAGGCGAGACCTGGGGCACCCAGATTTTCGAGGAGGCAGTTGCGATTACGCAACGCGCTCGATCGTGACCGACTCCAGGACGACCGGGTTGCGCGGCTTGTCGGAGCGATCGCGATCGACTTCTGAAATCTTGTTCACGATGTCTTGTCCCTCGACAACTTCGCCGAAGATGGTGTGGTTGCCGGTTAGCCACGGAGTCGCCGCGATGGTAATAAAAAACTGCGATCCGTTCGTGTTCGGGCCGGAATTTGCCATCGCCAAAAGGCCGGGCTTGTTGAAGCTGTGCGGAGAACCCTTGGTCTCATCTTCAAACTTATAGCCAGGGCCGCCGAACCCGGTGCCTGCCGGGTCGCCGCCCTGAATCATGAATTTGGGAATCACGCGATGAAAAACCGTACCGTTGAACAGTTTGTCTTTGGATTTTTTATTGTTAACTGGATGTGTCCACTCGCGGCTTCCTTCGGCGAGATCGATAAAGTTCGCAACGGTTTTAGGCGCCTCTTTCTCGAAAAGACGGCATACGATCTTTCCCTGCGATGTCTGGAAAGTGGCATAGGTTCCGGGTGTCTGGCTCATGATTGACTGGCTCCTGTTGAAAGTACAAATCCTCTTTTGCGTCTCATTAGGTGGAGTGAAACCCTTACGGATTCCCGATGTCTGAAGGCTCAGGGGTGAGTTGCCGATGCTCCCGTCGAGGTCCCTTCACGCGGCGCAACCGGCGTCGGCGGCATCGGTTGGCCCGGCTGCACGATTGTCACTTTGTTCAGATAGACCGGGTCAATAGGCTTGTCCCGCGAGTCGCGTGGAACCTGCGCGATCGATTCGGCAACCAGGACGCTGGCCGGATCGCATTGGCCGAAGATGGTGTAGTGCTGATCGAGCGAGGGTTGTGGCGCGACGGTAATAAAAAATTGCGACCCATTCGTGTTGGGGCCGGCATTGGCCATGGCGAGGCGTCCGGCCACGTCGAAGTTCAGGTTGGGAACAATCTCGTCGTTGAAGAAGTAGCCGGGGTTGCCCATTCCAGTGCCAGTGGGATCGCCGCCCTGAATCATGAAATCGGGAATGACACGATGAAATGTAGTTCTGTTATAGAAGCGCCTGCCGCGCACTTTTCTGTGAGTGGCCGGATCTGTAAATACTTTTCTGCCGGTCGCCAGTCCAATGAAGTTCGCTGAGGCTATAGGAGCTTCTTTAGTGAACAGTCCACAAACCATTCTTCCCATGGAAGTATCGAATACGACAGTCGGCCCCTCCGGCGTGAGCGGAGCCTGAACGTGCGCGGTGGTCCCCGGATCGTCAGGGAGAGCGTCAGTGGCCGCAGGCGTGGACTGCGAGGAACTCGCTCCGGCCTGCTGCTGCTGTTGTGCCTGCGCGCCCGCTCCGGCAGCGGCGTGAAGCTGCCCGTATGCGAAAACACCAAATAAACAAAGAGCTAACACTCGAGGGAGGCGATGCCTTAAGCAAACCATTACTCCGTATTGTAATGGTTTCCGCGACACTGCGGACCGCCGGAATACCTCATGCGGGAATGCAACCTTGATCCCCCTTGCGGCCATCGAACTCGCAGGAAGAAAGGTGTGTGCCATGGCAAAAGATGCAGTGAAAGAAATTCACGATTTGAACAAAGATACTCCCGCGAAACATGATCCTGGATCGGCGACCGGCGATGCTGAACAAGCGCATCGACGCGTCGAACGCGCCGCGGATAAAATGGCGGAGCGCGCCAGTGACAGAGAAAGCAAGGATGACGAAAACGAATTCAGCAATATAGCCCCGGTCTAATTCGTTCGTGTGGCGAGAATCGCCGACGAAGAATGGCCCGGCGGTCCGAGCCTCCCAGCACAGCAGTCCCGCATCTCCTCCGCCGCGGTGGAGGAGGTGCAGAACTGCCTCAAATATTCCGCCTCTGAAGTCGCGATGTGGTGCGACCTTGCGCTTCATCCCGCTCAGGTCGCGTGGGCACAATCCCGCGACTCCCGCGACTTTCCTTGACTCCATCGCTATCGCGCTTCAATAATGGATGTTGCCCCTCTTCCTGCCATTTGGCGGTTTCCGCGCATAATTGTCGCCGGGTGGCGACGATAATGTTGAAATACGCGCAGTGCATGAAGCGCTTTCGAAAGCTGCAGGGAAGACCGTGCAAATAGATGGACCACTTCAATAAGGCTGGAAAAAATACATGAGCACGACGACCGGCGCAGTTGAAGCTCACCCGCGCGCGAATCGCGTCGTGGCTTTCTGGCAATCCACCAACGGCAAAAAAGTCGTGATGGCGGTAACCGGCGCCCTGATGTTCCTCTTCATCATCGGACACCTGCTGGGCAATCTCCTGGTGTTTGCCGGCCGGGAGAAGATCAATGCCTATGCCGCATTTCTGCACTTTGACGGCACGCTGCTTTGGATTGTTCGCAGCATCTTTATCCTGGCTATAATCCTCCATATCGTCGCTACGGTACAACTGGCGTTACGCAACAAGAGGTCGCGGCCGATCGGCTATTCACGCAAAAAGGCCATCAATTCCTCCTACGCCTCGCGCACGATGTACTGGAGCGGCCCGATCATCCTGGCCTTCATCATCTTTCACCTGCTGCAGTTCACCGCCGGCACGATTCATCCGGAGACGACCTTCATTTCTGGCGACGTCTACCACAATCTGGTGACGGGCTTTCGGGTGTGGTGGGTTGCGGCCTGGTATATTTTTGCGATCATTCTGCTGGGGCTTCATCTGCGCCACGGCTTATGGAGCATGTTGCAGTCGGTCGGACTCTCCCATTCACTTCGCCGGGAGATAGCGCTAAAACAGGTGGCGCTGGTCATTGCCGTGATTATCGTTCTGGGATACATTTCCATCCCAATTAGCATTTTGGCGGGGATCGTGAAATAAGATGACACTCGACGCAAGAATCCCCTCCGGTCCGATCGAACAGGCGTGGGACAAGGCCCGCTTCGACATGAAGCTGGTCAACCCGGCCAACAAGCGCAAGCATTCTCTCATCGTCGTCGGCTCGGGCCTGGCCGGGGCGTCGGCATCGGCGTCGCTCGGAGAACTGGGCTACAAGGTGAAATGTTTCTGCTTTCAGGATTCACCCCGCCGCGCCCACTCCATCGCCGCACAGGGCGGCATCAACGCGGCGAAAAATTATCCCAACGACGGCGACAGCATCTATCGACTGTTTTACGACACCGTCAAAGGCGGCGATTTTCGCTCTCGCGAAGCCAATGTGTATCGGCTGGCGCAAATCAGCGTAGACATCATCGACCAGTGTGTGGCCCAGGGAGTTCCGTTTGCCCGCGAGTACGGCGGGACGCTGGACAATCGCTCCTTCGGCGGCGCGCAGGTTTCGCGCACGTTTTATGCGCGCGGGCAGACTGGCCAGCAATTGCTGCTGGGCGCTTATCAGGCTCTGGAACGCCAGGTCCACGCCGGCAGCATCACCATGATTCCGCGCACTGACATGCTGGATTTGATTGTCGTCGACGGAAGGGCGCGGGGCATCGTTGCCCGCAACCTGGTCACGGGAAAATTCAGCGTGCATATCGCCGATGCGGTGGTTCTGGCCACTGGCGGTTATGGCAATGTCTACTATCTTTCGACGAATGCCAAAGGCTCCAACGTCACCGCAATCTGGCGCGCCTACAAACGCGGAGCATTGTTTGCCAATCCATGCTTCACGCAAATCCATCCCACGTGCATTCCCGTCTCGGGGGAGTATCAGTCGAAGTTGACGCTGATGAGCGAGTCGCTGCGCAACGATGGCCGCATCTGGGTGCCGAAGACGAAGGGCGACGAGCGTCCGCCGAATGAAATTCCGGAAGGCGAGCGCGACTATTATCTGGAGCGGCGCTATCCAAGCTTCGGTAACCTTGTCCCGCGCGATGTCGCCTCGCGTAACGCCAAACAGGTTTGCGACGAAGGCCGCGGGGTAGGGAAGAGCGGTCTCGGAGTGTATCTCGATTTTTCTGATGCCATCGGCCGTCTGGGCGAAAAGACAATCCGCGAGCGCTACGGAAATCTATTCGACATGTACCAGCGCATCACTGACGAGAATCCGTACAGAGTGCCAATGCGCATTTATCCAGCCATCCACTACACCATGGGCGGCCTTTGGGTGGACTATCAATTGCAAAGCAACGTCCCCGGCCTCTTCGTGCTGGGCGAAGCGAATTTTTCCGACCATGGCGCGAATCGCCTGGGCGCGAGCGCGCTGATGCAGGGCCTTTCCGACGGATATTTCATCATTCCTTACACGGTCGGGAATTATCTGGCGACGAACAAATTCGCCAGCGTCGATGAATCGCACGCCGAAGTGCAGAGCGCGATCACCGCAGCGCAGCAGAAGATTGAGAAGCTGCTCGCGATCAAAGGAAATCGCACGGTCGATTCATTTCATCGGGAGCTGGGAAAAATTGTCTGGGACTACTGCGGCATGGCACGCACGGCTGAAGGACTGGCAACCGCGATCCAAAAAATTCGCGCGCTGCGAGAAGAATACTGGCAAAACGTCACGGTGCCTGGCAGCGGCGACGACCTGAATCAGAGCCTGGAAAAAGCTGGGCGTGTGGCGGATTTCTTTGAGCTGGCTGAGTTGATGTGCATCGACGCGCTCGACCGGAACGAATCTTGCGGCGGCCATTTTCGCGAGGAATATCAAACGCCGGACGGCGAAGCGCAGCGCGACGATGAACACTTTTCCTACGTGGCGGCGTGGGGCTATCGCGGACCCGAGGCGTCTCCCGAATTGACCAAGGAGCCGCTGACATTCGATTACGTCCATCCCAGCCAGAGGAGTTACAAGTAGAGCTTCTCAGCCCATTGAAAGAGTATGTTGCGTGCTTTAATCATCACCGCGGCGATCGTGTTAGGCGTCCTATGGTGTGTCTATTGCGCCAACATTTTTGTTCGACTCTCTTTAGTTAGCTGGATTAACAAACGTGAAAAACGGGACCAACGTATCAAGGCAATACGTGCGCTTCTCGAAGAGAACTACCCGGATGAAACAATCGACTGGATTGTTTACGGTGACCAACACCCGCGACACCGCCTAAGAGATTCCGTCGCCTCAGTTGTTGCTAAACATGTCCACACATGGGAAGAATGGAAGGAAAGGGACGTTGACCACTACACAGGCCCATTCTAGAAGAATCGTTTATCTCGATAGGAGGTGCTTCGACCGTGAGCTATGATCGGTATTTCCTGATCTATCATTTGACTGAATCTGGATGGATATCCAGCGATGATACCTCTCCATCAAATCAAGCACTCGAAATCTGGGAGAAGGAGACCTACCAAGGCTCCGGGTTTGGCCGCGAAAGCGAGCACTGGCGTCGGATATGGAGCAACCCAAGCCACAATCTAGACGAACTGGCTGCATTACATGCTCGGTTTCCTTTTCCGACGAGGCCCCCAATAAGCCAACAATCTTTGCGGGTGATGTTAGCCAACACTCAATCGGGGACAAAGTGATGAAACTGACACTGAAAATCTGGCGCCAGAGGAACCCGAAAGAGAAGGGCAGGTTCGTCAAGTATGCGGTGGACCACGTCGATCCTGAGATGTCGATGCTGGAATGCCTGGACGTGCTGAATGAATCGCTGATCGAGCGCGGCGAAGAGCCTGTGGCGTTCGAGCACGACTGCCGCGAAGGCATCTGCGGGTCCTGCGGATTCATGATCAACGGCGTCGCGCACGGCCCGG
>JBOGLY010000193.1:0-6339 GCA_050746425.1 Acidobacteriaceae bacterium | reverse complement strand
GGCCAATCGAGGTTGACGGAGTTCATCCATGGCTCCTCCTTCGGATTGTCGAGCGAAAGAAACTGCACGTAGCGAGCGGAACTGAGCGGCTCGCATTGTTTGATGAACTCTGAAAACGAGTAGCCGACCCACGGAATCACCATGCTCCACGCCTCGACGCAGCGGTGCCGGTAGACACGATCTTCCAGGGGATGGATCTTCATCAGCGCATCGATGTCGAATTCCTTCTTGCTTTTCACTTCGCCGTCCACCTTGACACTCCACGGACTGGTCTTCATCCGCCAGGCATTGTGGGAAGGATCGCTCTTTCCAGTGCCGAATTCATAAAAATTGTTGTAGGTGGTGATGTCCTGAAACGGGGTCAGGGTGAGGCCAGTGGCCGAGTATTTGCTGGGAATGGTTGAGAGCTTTGAAGTGGCATGGACTTTTCCGGCCGGCGAAACAATGTTCTTCAGCCGATCCGCGCCGAGCGCGCCAACACCCAAGGCAGCTGCGCCGGCCATGAACTTGCGACGATTCATGTAGTCGGATTTCGAGGTGATCTGGGAGGACGGAATATCGGACGGTTTGCGAATCAGCATAGGGTTACTCCCTGAGGGCCGCGTACGGACATTAGACAGAAGGAGACGGCGATTTGTCTCAATATTTTAAGAACGCTCGCGATGCAGTTTTGGATTATGAAAATTTCACAGAAATGCGTGGTCAACAAGATGGCGTCAACTCGCGAACAGGCGCTCCTGGTCGGTGAGGTCCTGCTTGCGCCGGTTGCTGGGATGGATGACGGCCACTATTTCAACCGACTGCAAAGCGGAACGCGGGACGAAGATTCTTTGCGTGTTCGACCGCATGTCGGGGGGAGTGAACTGAATGCCTTCGGGTTCCAGCAGCGAAAGATCGTTGCTGGCCAGGCCTTCCATCTCATCGCCGTCTTTCATGCGCAGACGCAGCCACAGGCCTGGCGTGCGTGGACGAGAGGTGAAGTTGCGTCGAACAAGACGTTCGGGGGCGTCTCCGGTCAGGAATTCCCGCACGAAACAGACCATTTTCACTTCTGAAAGGGAAATGCTGAGAACCTTGCCGGTGGCATCAAGCAATTCAAGCTTTCCATCACAAGCAAATCGCAGCGGATCCAGATAGCCGGACAGCCAATCGCGGCTGAATTTCCGCACAATCGCTTTTTTCCGGCCTGGTCCTGAACCTGCCACCCATGCTCCCAAAGGCTCGGGGACTAGAAGCTGTCTCATAATGTGCTTTCTCGCGTTGGCGTGGAGCGTGAGACCCACTTCGAGGCGGGTCTCATTCCAGTCGTCGCCATAAGAATTCCAGTTTATGAGACAGCTTCTAACGCGCTCCCGTGGTTTCGCTCCAGCCTGGATTGTCGCACGAGGCGCGAGTGTCGCAGCGTTTAATGTGCAATCGGCTGGAAAATGACCCGCCGATATGGTATTGTAGAGCATTGCGCGCGCGATATTGGTGCCCGCATCCAACTGAAAATAATGGTCTTAGCGGCACGAGTGAAGGTCGCTGGCCGAGGCGCAAAACTGGGCATGCCCGATTATATCCAATTGCTTGAATCCAAGCTTTCTCCAAATGAAAAACAAGCGCTGAACGCCGTGACAGACGTAGCCCGGGCAAGACAAGTTACAGTATTTCTTACCGGCGGCGCTGTTCGAGATATCGTAAGCGGCGCTTCTGTACGCGACCTGGACATTACAGTCCAGGCGAATCCGCTGAAATTCAAAAAAGATCTGGAACGTGCCGGGTTCACGATTACCGGGGAGCATGAGCCGTCGCAAACCTTGTACCTGCGGTTCGGCAAGCAAGCGCGCATGGAGATTTCCGCCGCTCGCACGGAGACTTTTCCTAGGCCGGCGAAGCCGGAGTATGCCGCCGCGGGAATTTTGGACGATCTGCGCCGTCGCGATTTCACCGCGAACGCCATGGCTCTTTCATTGAATGAAGGATCGTGGGGGCTGCTGCTCGATCCGTTGAATGGCACGGCGGACATTTATTCGCGTAGCCTGCGGCTGGTCAGCAATTACGGCTTTCTGGAAGACCCGATTCGACTGGTACGCGCCACGCGTTTTCTTTCCCGCACTGGCTGGGAGATGGAAGAGCGTACGAAAGCGCGATACGACAGTGCCAAGGCTGAAGGCGTAATCGATGCCATTACAGCGGTGCAGCGCGGGTATGAGTTGGAAGAGATCGGCTACGAAGAAGAGCCTCTGCTGGTATTAAAGGCGCTGGAGGCAGAAGGCTGGCTGGAGCATTTATCGCCCACATGGAGCAGTCGTTCGGCCGACGTGGCGGGACTTGAGCGGCTGCACGAGAAGTTTGTGCAATTGCTGATGGCCGGTTTGCATCCCGATCCGTCCGCGGCGCAATTCCGCCTGTTGACGGCGAAGCTGTCGCCGGCACATTTCACGGCGCTGAAAAAGATGTTCGTGCGCGGCGATCTGGTGGCGGAAGCGAACGCCCTGGATGGGGAAGCCAAGCATGTCCTGCAGAAAATGACGGCAAAGGACGCGGCCAAGCCATCGCAACTGTGGAAGCTGTTGCACAGCATGAAGCCGGAGGCGGTGCTGTGGTTGTTCTTCACGAACAAGACGGCAGCGGTGCAGAACAAATTTGAAAATTTCTTCACGAAATGGCCGGAAGCGCGCCAGAAAATTCCAAATGCGATATTGCAGGACATGCGGATCAATCCCGATGTCGAGGGATACGACGAATTGCTGGACAAGCTGACCTTCGCGTTTATGGATGGAGAGTTGTCGACAGAAGAGACGATCCGCAGGTTCGCGGAACCGTATTCTCCTCCTGCTCCGCCGCCGCCGGTGGTGGTGCGACGCAGCCGCGCGGTGAAGCGCGTGACCGAGCCGAAGTCGAAGGGCAAGGGCCGAAAGGCAGCAAAAAGCGCTGTTGTCGCGCCGAATGGAGATTTGGCGCTGGCTGCGTCAGGGGAGTCGCCTGGAGCAGCTCCAGAACAGGCCGTGGCCGCAGCTGGCGCAGGAAAGGGTGCTGCTGCGAAGACTGTAGGCGTAAAAGCAGCCGCGGAAAAAGGGGCGAAGGCGGGAGGGAAATCCATTTCGCAACCGACTCCGCTGGCAGGCGGGAAAAAAGTGCCTAAAGCTTTCGTGGCTAAAAAAGCGACGCAAAAGCCGGCCAATGTCAAGCAGGGAAAGACGAGTGCTGACCGCAAGCGAAGCAGCAAGTTTGCGCCGGTGAAGGGAAGAGCGAAGGCCGCCGTTGTCGCCAGGGTGCATGGGAAGGCCGGAAAAGCGGCTCGTCCTGCGGCGAAGGCGGCCGTGAAAAAGACGGTGCGATCCGCTGCGAGCGCTCACGGGAAGGCGAAAGCTGCGCATCGGTCCGGCGCGAAGGCGACCGTGGGATCGAAAGCCGTGGGCAAGACGGCGAAGAAGAATGTCGGGTTGTCTGTCGCGAAGAAAATTCGGAAACCGCTCAGCGGCGCATCGAAAGCGGGCTCGACGAAATCGACCGCGACAAAATCGAGCGGACGAGCCAAGCCGAAACAGAAGAAGAAATCCGGCAAGTAGCGGCGTCATCCTTATTCCCAACCCATAACGTTACACTCTCCATGAGAATGCTTCAATCGCCGCTGCCGTCTCCGATCGCCGCGGCGACCTCGGGCGGCAAAATGCCCATCTGCCGATAGATGGGTCGAATGTGCAGGCGAATGTTCGGCAAGCGAGTGGTAAACCAAACCGCTCCCAGAATGCAGAAAGCTCCGGTAATCATCAACGTGAGCGAAGCGCCGAGCAGGCGGGCAAGACCGCCGGCGAGCAGACTGCCGAATGGGGCCATGCCGACGAAGGCCATTGTGTAATAGCTCATGACGCGGCCGCGTTTGTCCTCTGGAACAATGGTCTGAATGATCGTATTGCTGGCCGCCATTCCCTGCATCATTCCGTATCCAGTAATCACCATCAACAGCAGCGATAGCCACAGTACCCGACTGATCCCGAAAGCGATCAGGCCTGCTCCAAAGATTGCGGCAGAGATGGCGATGATGCGTCCCAATCCGAGCACGGACCTGCGAAAGGCCAGCGAAATTGCAGCCATCAGCGCGCCCGTTCCCACCGCGCCCATCAGGAAGCCGAGAGTGTGCGGGCCGCCATGCAGCATCTTGACCGCAAAAACCGGCATCAGCACCGTGAACGGCATCCCCATCAGGCTGACAATCGCGAACAGCAGAAGGATCGTCCGCACTGGAGCAAACTGCGAAACATACGCCCACCCTTCTTTCAATTGCACGACCATCGGTATGATTTCGGAGGCGGCGATAAATTTTGGCAGCATCATCAACACCAGCGAGAGGATCACGGCAATGTAGCTGATTCCGTCGATCAAGAAACAGTAGCCCTCGCCAAAGCCGGCAATCACCAGGCCCGCGAGCGATGGACCTACCAGCCGCGCCATGTTCACCATGGAAGAATTGAGGGCGATCGCATTGCCCAGGTCCTGCCGGTCTTCAATCATTTCAACCAAAAATGCCTGACGACCGGGCATGTCGAAGGCGTTAATTAGTCCCTGAAAAATGCTGAGCGCGAGGATCTCGGCGATGGTAATGCGGTTGGCAAGCGTGAGCGCAGCCAGCGCCAGGGACTGTACCATGGCGAGCGTTTGCGTCGCGACAAGTACGTGACGTCGATTGAGCCGGTCCACCCAGACGCCCGCGAAAGGCGCCAATAGAAAAGTTGGAATCTGACCGCAGAATCCGACGATCCCCAGCAGCCAGGCTGAGCCGGTGAGACGGTAAACCAGCCACGCGATGGCAATCCGCGTCATCCATGTGCCGATGAGGGAAATGCTTTGGCCGCCAAAAAAGAGACGAAAATTGCGATGCCTTAACGCACGCCAGGCGAGAGAGAGCCCGGGTTTATTGGATTGCTCGGCGTTGTCGGATGGAGGGAAGGTTTCAGCCACGTTTGGTTTACTTTAATGACCCAGTTTTTAGATGCTTTTGACTTTTCGAACGATGAAAATGACGTTTGCTCGCCGAAACCGGGGCGGCGAGATCATGGGTTTCAGCCGCGATTTCCTCATCCAATTTTTCTCTCGCTGGAACAACTGCGATTCAGGCCGTCGCGCCGACTAGAATATAGACACAACGGGCATGACAGAGTTTACCCATCTACATCTTCATACGGATTATTCGCTGCTGGATGGCGCGTGTGATGTCGACAAACTGCTGACGCATGTCGCCGGCATGGGCCAGAAGGCCGTCGCCATGACGGATCACGGCAACATTTATGGCGCGATCCAGTTTTTTGATGCGGCGAAAAAGTACGATATTAACCCCATTTTAGGCTGCGAACTTTACATTTGCCAGAAGGAAGACCATCGCGCCGATCCGCAAGGCGACCAATATCACCATCTGCTGGTAATCGCGGAAAATGACGAGGGATATCGCAACCTGGTCCGCATCACATCGGAGGCGTCGCTGCATGGGTTCTATCGCAAGCCGCGCATAAGCAAGAAATTTTTGGCCGAGCACTCGAAAGGGCTGATTGGATTTTCCGGTTGTCTTGCGGGCGAACTTTGCGAGCAATTGACGAAAGGCAACTACGACAGGGCGCGCACGACGGCCAAGCAGTATGAGGACATCTTTGGGCGCGGCAATTTCTTTCTTGAAATTCAGGACCAGGGACTGGATCTGGAAAAGAAGATCCATGCCGATCTGTTTCGACTGGAGAAAGATCTCGACATTCCGTTGATCGCCACTAACGACAGCCATTACATTGGGCACGCCGATCACCATGCGCACGATGTTCTGTTATGCGTCCAGACCGGCAGCACCATCCACGATGCAAAGCGCTTTCGTTTCGACGGCGATCAGTTCTATGTCAAATCCGCCGAGGAAATGTTGAGCGTTTTCTCGCAAACGCCAGAGGTCGTGGCGCGCACCATGCAGTTTGCCGAGCGCTGTCATGTCAAGCTGAGCAAGATTGAAAATCCCTTTCCGCAGTTCGACGTGCCGCCGGGATTTACTATCGACAGTTATTTTGAAAAGATTTGCCGCGAAGGATTTCGGCATCGACTGGATAGTTCTATTCAACACCTGCGCGACAGCGGCAAACTGCGACATGCGACACAGGAATACGAGCAGCGCCTGCAGCGCGAAATAGACTGCATCCAAAAGATGAAGTTTTCCGGCTATTTCCTTATTGTCTGGGACTTTATCCGCTATGCGAAAGAGCAGGACATTCCTGTCGGGCCAGGGCGCGGATCGGCGGCCGGGTCGCTGGTCTCTTACGCCATGGGAATTACGGATGTCGACCCGCTGCAGGGCGATTTGTTGTTTGAGCGCTTCCTGAACCC
>JBOGLY010000192.1:0-6341 GCA_050746425.1 Acidobacteriaceae bacterium | reverse complement strand
CGATTTGCCTAGAGGAATTCCCGCGGGATGATGCCGACCGTGGCGATTGCGAGGTTCTGCATGAGCCTAGCGTCAGCAGCGCCAGAGAACACATGCCGAGGACTGCAAAACGCTCGGCGCGGAATTGAATCGAGGAAGAGCTTCTCGTTGTCAATGAACGTATGATACCGAAAATCCGGCTAGTTCTTGACTCGGACCCTGGGTTCGACAGACATACCCGGACGCAGAAGGTGGTCTTTGTCCTCACTAGGGTTGGTCAGGTCAAGGCGTACTGGAATCCTCTGCACCACTTTGACGTAATTTCCGGTTGCATTTTCCGGCGGAAAAAGACTCAACATGGAACCCGTCGCCCCGCCGATCTGCGTCACCTTGGCCTGATACGTGCGGCCTCCGTATGCATCGACGGTAAAGGTCGCCGGCTGCCCGACGCGCATATGATCCAACTGCGTTTCCTTGAAGTTTGCTGTCACCCAGATGTTGGTCAGGGGTATCAAAGTCATTAAAGTCTGGCCGGCGCTAACGTTCTGCCCAACCTGGACAGTCTTTTGGTTGACAATGCCGGAATCGGGCGCAAGGATTTTCGTGTAGCTCAAATTCAACCGATCGGTCTCAAGGGCTGCTTCAGCGGCCTGCACTTGTGCGTCCGCGGCATCGGCCTTGGCCCGCTGCGCGGCCACTTGCTTGGGACCGCTTCCAGCAGACCGGTAGTTGGCGCGTGCCGCTGCCAGACGATCGTTTGCAACCTGCACCTGCGCGCGCGCGGCCTGCAAATCTGCCCGCGCCTGGGCCAGTTGCGCTTTCATTCCCGTGGCCGTCGCAACTACCGCATCGTACTGTTGCCTGGAGACCACATCGCGCTGCACAAGCGGCGTATAGCGCTTCAGATCCAACTGCGCCTTGGTATTGTTCGCCTCCGCCGACAGGACTTTCGCCTGCGCCGCGTCTAATTGCTTTTCGGATTGCGACACCGTGGCCAATGCACCTCGCACATCCGCCTGCGCGGAACTCAGGGTTGCTCCGGTTGACGTGGTGACGATGGGCACGTTCGCCAGCGCAGCTTCATAATTGGCTTTTGCGACCGACAATGCGGCCTCACCTTGATTGAGGGCGGCCTGCGCGTCTCTCGGGTCAATCTCGACCAGCACCTGGTCCTTCTCCACGCGTTGATTGTCTTCCACATTCACTTGGGAAACGTAACCCTTGATCCGGGCGCTGATTTGGACCAGGTTTCCGTCGATCTGAGCATCGTCGGTGCTCTCATAGTATGTGGAATGCCACCAATAGAGTCCGATGACGATGAGAACAAGGACGATCGCTCCGATAATAAAGAAACGCTTGCGCGTGCGCGGAACCGGAGGATGAAGTTCTGTCTCCTCCGGTGGTGGAACGTTCCGGTTGCCACTGGCGGAAAAATGGTCCGCCGCGTGGTCGTCTCGCTCGCCCTCTTCCATTCGCTCGCTGACCGTGCTGGCTTGCTGTGTGTCCTCGGGTCTCGATTCCGCCACGATTATTGCCCTCCAAGATAGTTCTTATACTGGGCCCGCGCCACGCCAACGGCGCGCGCCAATGAAAGTTTCGCCACATTCAGCTGATACAGACTTCTGACATACTGGTCGGTAGCTTGCGCCACGGACGATTGCGCCTGCGAAACGGCCAGGTTGTCCGATACGCCAGCCTGAAATCGCTGTTGCGCATCGCTCAATGCTTCTCCCGCGAGATCGATATTGCTGCGCGCAACCCAAACCAGTTGTTCCGACGACTGAATATCTAAAATTGCATCCTTCACGTCGGCACGCACCTGGCCTTGCAGATTGCTTAACTGAGCGCGGGCCTGGTCCAATTGAGCCGATGCAATTCTGGCATCGCCTCGCAGCTTTCCCTCTTCAAAAATCGGTCCGCTCAGTTTGCCGGTCGCATTCAGAGTCGCATAGGAATTGCCTGGGTTCACGCCGATCTCGCCATAGTCGACCTCGGCGGTCAACGCCGGATAGCGTTCCGCATGAGCAGCGGACAACGATTTTTCCGCGGCGCGCACCTGTTCCTGCGCGGCCTTCAAGTCGCTGCGATATTTCAGCGCTTCCGCCATGGCCGCATCCATTGTAGGAGCATCGAATTGCGCATAAGGGACCTGATCCGTCAGTTTGAATTCCTGATCGAGCGGCAAACCGATCGCACGTGCCAATGCAATTCGATCTTTTCGATATTGAGCATTGGCGGCTATCAGCGATTGCTCCTCCGTCTGATAATCCACTCGCGCGCGCAGTTCGTCCAGCCGTGGCGATACCCCGTTGGCGTGGTTTTGAATGGCCTGGTTCAACGAAACCTTGGATGTCTTCACCTCAGCGTTGAGCGCCGATATGCGACCCGCGTCCGCCAGGCATAAGAGGTAGACATTGCCGACCGTCAGGACGACCAGGTCCTCAGAGTCCGCCGCGGAAAGCTTGCTGGCCTCGAAATTGTGTTTGGCCGCAAGATAACTTTGCAGTGAGGAGATATTCAGCACGGACTGGTTCAGGGTGGCGCGAAAATCCGTATATCCAAACGGTCCAATAATGGTCGGGAATCCTGGTATGCGCAATCCTTCGGCCTGCAGATTCACCTCGGCGACAGAATCCTGCGCTGTGCCCTTGACTGTTGGAAGCAACGCCTGAAGCTGCTGTAATTTTTCTCCGCCAGCGCTGTTCACGTTGGTGCTTTGCAGAATGGCTCCAAGATTGTTCTTCAGTCCCATCCGAATGGCGTCGTCCAATGAAAGCGGCAATTCGCCAGGGGTCGCCTTTTGCCGCACGACGCCGCCCTGGTATGAATTGGATATCTGGGCTTGCGTTTCTGTCTGGATAATGCACGTCGCAATCGCGATGAGAATTGCAAAACGGAGCCATCCACCGCGTATTTTGTGAAAAGTTTTTTCCATTTCTTTCATGAGGCGGATTGCGCGCGAAGCAGCATTGCAACAGATAGAGTGCTAGAGAGTAGATGACAAAACTTGAGGAAAAGTGCAATTTGTTGCGTGTTTCGTATATATGGAACGATCGCCGACTACGTTTTCCGCGGTTGTTGCCCGACGGTCTAATGTAGCGGAAGCGAATCCACTGCTCTAGGATACCGGATGGCAGCATTTCGCCGGACTTTTCCTGGCCACATCGCCCGCGGGTACCTTAGTACAGCGGGATTTGAGACACTGGAAAGGTCGTTTTTCGCTCGCCACGAGTTCATAACAGAGAAGAGCACGCCCGCATGGCAATCAAAGCCCTGAAAACCGCCGCTCTTACGAGGCGCTATTTCAATCGGGATGAGTCATGGCTGGACTTTAACCGTCGCGTGCTGGAGGAAGCGCAGGACGATGCCAACCCGTTGCTGGAGCGGGTGAAGTTTCTTGCCATCACTGCGAGCAATCTGGACGAATTTTTTGAAGTGCGCGTAGCCGGCATTTTGCAGCGCATTGAGGACGGCTACAACGAGCCGGGGCCAGACCTGATGACGCCGCGCCAGACGCTGGACTCGCTGGCCGACAAAACTCATGCCTTTGTGTCGGATCAATACTTGTGCTGGAACAATCAGCTTCTGCCTGCGCTGGCCACAGCAGGAATTCGCATGCTGGCCTGGAACGACCTGGACGAAGAGCAGCGCAAATTCGCGGTCAGCTTCTATCAAAGCGAAGTCGATCCTCTCCTGACCCCAATCACGATCGATCCAGCGCACCCGTTTCCGCATGTCTTGAACAAAGCGCTTTGCCTGGCGTTGCTGCTCCATCGTAAGCGGAAGCTGGCTTCGACCCAGGTATTAGGGGTGGTAACAGTCCCGCGAGCGCTGCGACGGCTGGTATTGCTTCCCTCCGCCGCAGGCTGCGTGGACTATATATTTCTGCATGAATTGATCGAATCGCAGGCCGCCGCCATGTATCGCGGGTATGAGTTTCTGTCGCGAGCGGCGTTCCGCGTCACGCGAAACAGCAATCTTTACCTGCAGGAAGAAGAAGCGCGCAGCCTGCTTGAAAGCGTTCGGTCAGAGTTGCATAACCGCCGCAAGGGAGACGCGGTGCGGTTGGAAATCGAAAGCGACGCGGCGCCGGAAATTGTCGAGCAACTGCGGGCGAATTTCGAGCTGGACGATTTTCAGGTTTTCTATACCGACGGCCCGGTCAACCTCTCTCGACTGTTAAACCTGCATACCAAGACGGACAAGCCGGAGCTGAAATATCCGCCGTTTGTGCCGCGTGGCCTGCGGCTGCATCGCGAATCCCCTGACCTTTTCGCGGAGATTCGTCGCCACGATATTCTGCTTCATCATCCCTACGACTCCTACACCGCCGTGGTAGAGTTCATCCGCGCGGCGGCGGAAGATCCTGCTGTACTGTCAATTAAGCAGACGCTCTATCGGACCAGCGCCAATTCACCCATCTTCCAGGCACTGCGGGAGGCCGCTCAATCCAAGGAAGTCACAGTTGTCGTGGAACTGATGGCCCGCTTCGATGAAGCGTCCAACATTCGCTGGGCGCACGATCTGGAGGATGCCGGCGTACAAGTCTTCTACGGTACGGTCGGGTTGAAAACTCATTGCAAACTCGCTTTGTTGGTCCGCCGCGATCCGGAAGATGGAGCGGTTCGACAATATGCCCATCTGGGAACGGGCAATTACAACATGGAAACGGCGTCGTTCTATACCGACCTGAGCCTGCTTACCGCCAACCCCGCGCTGTCCAGTGCGGTGCACAACGTATTCAATTACCTGACCGCGCATTCCGAGTCGGACGACTATGCTCCGCTTTTGGTGGCTCCTTTGAACCTGGCCGAACGCTTTGCCCAAAAGATCCATCGGGAGGCCAAACACGCCGCCGAAGGCAAGCCTGCCCACATCATCGCAAAAATGAATTCGTTGTTAGAGCAAGGGATCATCGACGCTCTCTATGCTGCGTCTCAGGCTGGAGTATCGATCGATCTTATCGTTCGCGGAATTTGCGCTTTGCGACCGGGAGTGAAAGGGCTTAGCGACAACATTCGTGTCCGCTCTGTTGTGGGCCGATTTCTCGAGCACAGCCGAATCTTCTATTGTCTAAACGGCGGGGAGCCGGAGGTATATGCGGGTAGCGCCGACGGGATGCCGCGCAATCTGTTCGAGCGCTGTGAGGTCGTTTTTCCGGTGCTCGATCCGCAGCTGCAGCATCGCATTCGCGATGAAATTCTGGCAGCTTATCTCGCCGATACCCAGGGTTCGCGCTTCCTGCTGCCCTCGGGGGAATATGTGCGCTCAAAGAATCGATCCGGCAAACGCGGCCCAGGGTTTCGGGCGCAAGAATTTCTCATTCGACTGGCGGAGGACAAAGCCAGCCTTCAAGATATTCCGAGGGAACCGACAAGCTTCCCTGCTGCTGAATCTTCCAGCGCATCGATAAGTGTTCCTGAGTTGGCAGATATTCCACGGTCGCGTGTCAATCCAGGACCTGCCCGGCCGGATGCGAAAGGGAAGAAATCCCTAGTCCGCACTCATCCGCGCACAACAAAGAGCCGCTCACTCCCGTTGGCCAAAAAGAAATAATTGTGCCGTTATTTAAAGTCCCAAAGATTTCAACTTGCGTCGAATACTCGTAGACTCAATTTTGCAGCGACCGTGTTCGAAGGAATGCTTGAATCCCAGCAAATCGTTGATATGCCAGTAAGCCCGATTGCCAGCGCGCCCGCGCTTGCAGATTCCAAAGCTCGCCAAGGTCTTCGCGCCCTGCCCATTCGGCGTTTGTGGGTGTGGTGGCATCTGCTCAGCCTGGATGCGCCCACAGTTGCGGTTATATGGTGCTGGTTTTTTTCCGTGTTGTTCGGTCTTGGACTTCCGCCCACTGCGTTTGTCACTCTGGCGCTGGGAACGTGGTGCGTCTATGTCGCAGACCGCCTGCTCGACGGCTGGCGCTCGACGGACATGAAGGGCCTGCGCGATCGCCATTGGTTTTATTTGCGTCAGCGCAAGCCGTTTGCGTTTGCGTGGATTGCGGCCGCCATTCCCTTGGCGTACTTGATTTTTTTTCGCGTCCAGGATGCGGTCCGAAACTGCGATGTTGTTCTGTGCCTGATTGGCACGGCCTATTTCGTTTTGATCCACAATCGGCCAGTGAAATATCGGTTCTCAAAGGAACTCTTTGTTGGCTTTCTTTTTTCCGCGGCAACCGCTGTGCCGACCTGGACACGACTCCATGAAGCGCGTGAACTAACGACGTTGGGAACCGTGATCTTCGGGGCTGCTTGCTGGCTCAACTGTGTCGCCATCCAGACATGGGAAGATACCGAGGCCATCCGCAACGAGCGTGCCGATGCTTTTTTTGAGAAACGTTCGCCGGAACGACCCATTCCAGT
>JBOGLY010000191.1:0-6343 GCA_050746425.1 Acidobacteriaceae bacterium | reverse complement strand
ATCCCGGGAACTGTCCCAGCTTTTGTTCCTGTCGATTGCCGTTGCCGCCGTTGCTGTCCTCTATCTTGCGAAGGAAGTGGTTTTGCCATTTGCTTTCGCGTTGCTGTTTGCCTTCCTTCTTTCCCCTCTCGTCAATTTGCTGGAGCGAATTCACCTGCCTCGGATCCTTGCGATTGCGCTGGTGATTCTGGCGTCCATCGCCGTTGTAGGGGGTATCGGGTACAGCGTATTTACGCAACTGGTGGAGGTCGCCGACCGCCTCCCCGCCTATACCGCAAACATCGACAAGAAGATCGATGCATTCCACAGCGCTAAACCGACTGACTTCTCGCGCGCGCTAAAAGAGGTGGAACGGCTGAGCACGAAGGTTGGCGCTTTGCATTTGGGCGCGGCAGCCCCTGCGCGGCCCACTACTAGAACGGCGTTGGGCGCATCGCCGAAGCGTCCGGTTTCGGTGCAGGAAGTCGGACAGAATTCCGGCGGCGCGCTGAGCACGCTTCACGGCGTCGTCGGGGCATTAGTGGGCTTCCTGCTGGTGGTGGTCTTCACGTTCTTCATGCTGCTGCAGCGGGAGGATCTGCGAAATCGGTTCATCCGCCTGACCGGTAGGGGCCACCTGAACATGATGACGCAGGCGATGGATGAAGCCAGCCACCGAGTCAGCCGTTATTTCGCTCTGCTCGTGCTGGTGAATTGCTGTTACGGAGCGGTCATCTTTGTCATTTTGCATTTCATGGGGCTGCCGCACGCTCTGTTATGGGGTGGACTTACTACCGTCCTGCGCTTCATTCCGTATATTGGAGCTCCAATCTCGGCACTGTTGCCCACGGCGTTCGCTCTGGCTGTTTTCCCAGGGTGGACGCAGGCGCTGCTCGTGCTGGGGACCTATATTGTCATTGAACTGGTGACGGCAAACTTCCTCGAACCCAAGCTTTATGGGAAGCACACGGGCCTGTCGCCGCTTGCGATTCTCGTGATCGCGATTTTCTGGGCCCTTCTCTGGGGACCGATCGGCCTATTCTTGTCCGTCCCCCTGACTGTTTGCCTGGTGGTGGTGGGATCGCATGTCCCCAGCCTTAAGTTTCTGACCGTGCTGTTGGGCGATCAGCCAGTGATGCGCCCAGAAGCCCACTATTACCAGCGTTTGCTGGCCAGCGACGAACAGGAGGCCAGCCAGGTACTCGACAACGCGCTGAAAGACAAATCTGTCGCACAGGTGTACGACGATGTGCTGATCCCCGCACTGGCATTGTTTGAGCAAGACCGACATCGGAACGCGCTGGATCAAGAGACCGTCAACTTCATTACGGAAACCACGGAAGAACAGGTCGAGGACCTGGCCCAGAGGAGCGAAGAGGATCAGGCGCTCGACCTTGAAATGGAAACGAGCTCAAATGCAAATCCAGCGACGCCGCCCAAAAAAGCCCCGCCTTCTTCCCCCGCGGTTCGAAAGCGTATTGTGTGCGTCCCCGTTCGGGACGAGTCGGATCGAGTCATCGCGGTGATGCTGTCTCATTTGCTGCGGCGCGCCGGACATTTCGCCAAAATAATCCACGTTGCCAGTGCAGAACGGATGTTGGCGGCGACCTTCAAGTTGCGACCGGACGCCGTTTGCCTGTCGGCGTTGCCGCCCTATGCGATGTCGCACGCGCGCACCCTCTACGAAGCCCTACGGTCCCGGCACCCTGAGATGGAGGTCGTTATTGGACTTTGGGATTACAGCGGCGACCTGGAAAAGGCCGCGAAGGTGACTACAGGGGAGCAGGAAATTCGAATATGCACCACCCTGGCGCAGGCCGTCGAGCGAATCGGCGTACCCGAGACCGCGCCCCCCTCTCAGCCTTCGCTTGAGCCTAATGTCGCGGAGATCCCAGGGTAGTTGGGGGCGGCAGGAGGCGCTTGCTTCGAATTAATTTGCGGAGCATACTGGCATTCGTGATGTACTTAAGTAATCCTTGCCGCCGGGCCAGCAAGTGACAGATTGTAGACATTTGTGATTATCCAATTGAAAAACTTGCCGGGAAACGGCAAACTCGTTGTAGCGATCGGCATCTATTCAAATCACAACGAGTTCTCCTTGGGCTGCCTGGGACGCGAGCATAGTCAGTCCGCTCCTCCCGGTTCTCAAATTGGCTCGCTACCGGAGACGATGCGAAAGCCGATGTAGTCGAAGGGCTTTTGGAGGAATGGATTGATGAAGCACTTAAAGTGGCGTGGTCTTTGCGGAATACTCTCCCTGGCTGCATCGCTGACGCTGCTCGGCTGTGGGGCCAGCGGTAACAGTTACGTGCGCGTCGTGAACGCGTCGTCGGGACTGTCGAACAATACCAGTTGGACCATTCAGGCTGGACAGACCGGCATCGTATCAAGCTTGCCGTTTGGAACGGAAGGCGTCCAACAGCAGGGGCAATATGTAACCACGGATACATCTGGAAATTACCGGCCATTGGGCGCTGCAGCTAACCAGTCGCTGGTTGTTTATTCCACTCCGGGCACAGACTTAACATCGACGACCCAGTCGTTCTTGAAAAACACCTACTACACCATTGTTGTGCTGACCCCGATGCCCAACATCATGACGCAAACGCTGACTGACAACGACGCTGCACCGTCGAGCGGCACCTACAACCTGCGCGTGATGGACACCTCGACCATGGCAGGGCCTGTCGATGTGTACGTAACCGGGGTCGGATCTCCAGTGAGTGGTTCTCCGCTGGTGGGAAATATCAGCTTTCAGCAGGTCGTGACCCTCCCACAGTTGTCGCCGGGAACTTTTGAACTGCAGGTTACGCCGACTGGGAATCCCTCCAAGGTATTGGCGATCCAGCCGTTTTCTCCGGCCTCGGGAAAGCTCTACTCCATATTTGTTCTCGATCCTCCAAACGTCGCTGCTACCATTCAGCCGCCGGGGATGGGAACAAATTCGTATGGAGTTCTGGTTGTGAACGATCCAGTCGCCCCAGCGACGAAATAACGCGACTCTATTTTGCACGAAGAAAAAAGGCCATCTCCGATTGAATCGGATGATGGCCTTTCGGGTGGACGAGCCCCTGAAATTTTGTTGAGGCCTGAATGAAAGCGACCTAGGTTCCTTCCGACCATCCCGCGAGGTATTCTTCCTGTTCCGGGGTCAAGCGATCGATCTTGCAACCCATGGATTCCAGCTTCAATCGCGCGACGCGGCTGTCCAATTCCAACGGGACCGCGTAGACGTTCGGCTCGAGTCTGGAATGGCTTTCGATCAGGTACTCGGCGGACAGCGCCTGGTTGGCAAAGCTCATGTCCATTACGGAAGCCGGGTGCCCTTCAGCGGCGGCCAGGTTGATCAGGCGGCCTTCACCCAGCAGGAAAATGTGCCGGCCGTCTTTGAGCGAATACTCTTCCACAAACTCCCTGGTCGGGCGATGAGATGAGGACAAGCGCTCCAGCGCGGGGATGTCGATTTCAACGTTGAAATGCCCGGAATTTGCGATGATCGCGCCGTTCTTCATCAGCTCGAAATGCTCTTGTCGCAGCACGCTCTTATTTCCCGTAACGGTCACAAAAACGTCGCCGATCTTGGCAGCTTCTGCCATGCTCATCACTCGATGCCCGTCCATTGCCGCCTCAATGGCGCGAACAGGATCGACTTCGGTGACGATGACATCCGCGCCCATGCCGCGCGCGCGCGAGGCGAGGCCACGACCGCACCATCCGTAACCCGCAACGACGAAGCGAGAGCCGGCCAACAGCACATTAGTGCAGCGGATGATGCCGTCCAGCGTGGATTGTCCGGTTCCGTAACGGTTGTCGAAAAGGTGCTTGGTGAGAGCGTCATTTACAGCCACCACTGGATAGCGCAGCACATTGTCCTTTGCCATTGCGCGCAGCCGAATCACTCCCGTGGTCGTTTCCTCAGTGCCGGCCAGCACGCCTTGCAGCACATCCTTGCGCTTGGTGTGCAGGATCGAGACCAGATCGCATCCATCGTCCATCGTGAGATGTGGCTTGTGGTCGATGGCAGTCATGATGTGCGAGTAATAGCTATCGTTGTTCTCGCCTTTGATGGCGTAGGTGGAAATCCCATAATCGCGCGTCAAAGAAGCAGCCACGTCGTCTTGAGTGGAAAGCGGGTTGGAGGCGCATAGCGCGATATCCGCGCCGCCATCGCGCAGCGTGATCATCAGATTCGCTGTTTCGCTGGTCACGTGCAGACAGGCGGAAACCCGCATCCCCTTCAGGGGCTGGTTCTTAATGAACTCCTTGCGGATGGTCTGCAGCACAGGCATCGACTGGTTGGCCCATTCAATGCGGCGCTTTCCCTGGTCGGCGAGGTCGAGATTCTTTACATCGGATGCAACGGTAGGCGTAGTGGCCATGGATGATTTTTCTTTCGTCGATTGAAGATGACCGCGGAATTCCGCGGCGATGTTGCGGGGAAGTTTCAAACTGGGACAATTCGATCCCACGGTAAGGGTATCACTTTGAAAGCGGCATTCAAAGTTGCTCGATCTGACGATTTCATCTCCGGTTCGGACACCGGAAACATACCCCATGTCCATCGGTTTCCACGAAGTGCGTCTAGCACATTCCATAGCGGGCGGTGACGGCGCTTATATATATGTACATGCCGCGCGCCCGCAAATCAGCAACGCATTCGGAAGAACTGCGATTGCCAACTATCGCCGGCCAAGACAGCCTTGAAATCAGGGAATTCCCAAGATGCAGGTCCGGATCATCCGAAGATTTCGCCATGGGAACCGAGTCGAGCTAGACGCAAAGAATTGTCTTCGCTCTTCCGATACATCAACAGAAGGTCAGGTTTGATGTGGCATTCACGATAGCTTGCCCAGTCCCCGCTAAGATCGTGGTCCCGATACCGCGGCGGTAACTCTTGATCGTCCACCAATGCTGCCAAAACGATAGACAAGATGTCGTCCAGCGTTTCTCGATGACGCCCTTTGGTTTGACGCTTGTAATCCCGTTTGAAAATGGAAGAGCGCTCAATCGTCCGCACGCAGGTCGGCCATCAGCGATTTGACGTTCGCAAAGCGCTTCCCTTTTCCGGTCTCAAGCTCGGCTATGGACTTGCGCGTCCTAGCGTTGGGGGCCTTCACTTCAAAAGGTAGACGATGTTCCTCTGCAATGCGCAACATCAGCAGGCGTATTGCATCTGAAATCGACAGACCCATTTCTTCCAGGGCATCTGCGGCGCGTTCTTTTGTGCCTGAATTGATGCGCGCGCGGACATAAGTGTCACTGGTAGCCATGGCCTTATTGTAGTCGCATTGCGACCACAACGGGAGCATATCTTTGCATATTAACGCCAGGCAGGGAACCGGCTTTTCGAAATACCGACACACCTCATCACTACAAATCAAACCGATTGGGTTTCGTTCTTCGCTCCATCTCCAGCAATTTTTGTTTGCGCTCAATGCCCCAGCGATATCCGGCAAGCTTCCCACTTTTGCCGAGCACGCGATGACAGGGAATGACGAGGGCCACAGGATTGTTTCCGCAGGCGCTGGCAACGGCCCGCGCAGCCGTAGGCTGCCCGAGCGACCGCGCGATCTCGCTATACGAACGCGTTTCTCCTCGCGGAACCTTCTGCAGCGCTTCCCAAACCCGCCGCTGGAATGCCGTCGCCCGAACATCGAGAGGAAGATCGAGCGCGACCGGATGCTCCGTCATGTGGGTCAGGACCTGCTGCACCAGAGATCCAAGACCCTCCTCATCCCGGCGAATGCTCGACTGCGGGAAGCGCGCAACCAGATCGTCCTGCAGCTCGCTTGCCAACGGGCCGAAGAAGATGGCGCACAAGCCGATATCGGTCCGCGCGACCAGCATCTTGTCGAGCGGCGAATCGACGACGCTGTATCGAATTGTTGTGTCTTTTCCGCCTCCACTCATATAGGTCGGAGTCATGCCCAGATGCCGCCCGGAAGTTTCGTAAAGGCGGCTGCTCGATCCGAAGCCAGCTTGGTATATAGCAGCAGTGACGGTTTCCCCCTGAGAAAGCTGTTCGCGGAACCGGTCCATCCGGCGCGTCTGTTGATATTGGAGTGGGGTAATGCCAAGGCAGCGGCGAAAGATTTTCTGTGCGTGAAATGGGCTCAGGCCGATCGCGTTGCCAAGTTCCTGGAGCTTGACCGCCCGGTTCGGGTTCCGATCGAGATAATTGCAGGCTGCGGTGACGGCGCGAAGCTGGGGATGTTCCTGCGCCGGGGTGCAGCGCTTGCAGGCCCGATACCCTGCACGTTCGGCTAACTCGCTCGTTGGATAAAACTCGACCGATGTGCGTAGCGGTCTGCGGCTTGGGCACGATGGACGGCAATAAATGCCGGTGGTGCGCACAGCGTAGACG
>JBOGLY010000190.1:0-6356 GCA_050746425.1 Acidobacteriaceae bacterium | reverse complement strand
CTTCTGCTCGGCCTGGCGTTCGGCAGCTTTCTGAACGTCTGTATTGTCCGCCTTCCCGCTCATCGGTCAATTGTCACGCCGGGCTCCCACTGCCCCCACTGCGCCGCGCCGATCCGGTCGCGCGACAATGTGCCGCTGGTTAGCTGGCTCTGCTTGCGAGGCCGTTGCCGCGCTTGCAAATCGCGCATTTCACTCCAGTATCCGCTGGTGGAACTCGCCACAGCGGTTCTGTTCATCGCTTGTGTTTTTCATACGGGAGCAAACTGGCAAACGCTGATCGATGCGGTTGCATGCTTCTATTTGCTGGGCCTGGCTGTTATGGATTGGCAGACGATGCTGCTGCCGGACAGCTTTACGCTCACCGGCATCGCAGCGGCATTTCTGTTAAGAGTTTTTGCTCCCGGAAATCGCTTTCGTCTGCACACGGCAATCCGGACACTGGAGGACGCAGCGATTGCGGCAGTTCTGCTTTTGCTGGTCTGGGCGCTCTATTGGGTCGTGCGCCGCCGCGAGGGAGTGGGCTTAGGCGATGTAAAGCTCCTTGCAATGATTGCCGCCTTCACCGGCCTCGCGCTCGCCCTGTTCGCCTATTTCATCGGAGTGCTGGCCGCCGCCCTGTTCGCCATCGTGCTCCTGACGCGACACAAAGCGCGTGGCTTCGATCGCATCCCGTTTGGCAGCTTTCTCGCCGCGGCTGGCATTGCCGCAATCTTTCTTGGAACGCCCGCAATCGCATGGTACCTATCAGCATTTCTCTAACTCAGCGGTTGTGCATGCACTTCTCCGGATGGGCCAGCATCTTCTCAGCTTTCCTTGCGTATTTTCCCTGTGGATCGGTCGTCACATAGCTTTTGAAATGGGCCATGGCTTCGCTGGTTGCATTCTCCTTGCAGAGCGCCTCGGCAAGCCCATACATGGCTGTATCGTTTTGCGGATCGTATTCCAGAGCGTCCTGATAGCGCAAATATCCGCCGCGATAATTTCCGTTCTTCATGTACAAATCGGCGGCATTCAGGTCGTCATCGACTCGTCCGATCGGAGTCTGGTCGCGCGTGTACGAGTCCAGCTTAGGATGTGTCCCAAGATTTCCCTTGCCCAACTCCGGTTCCGGCAGATGTTCATCGCTGGAGCTGTACCCGCGCTCGGAGGAGGACGAGCCTGCCTGCGAGTTTCCAGGGCCACCTGAATTGCCGGCCCCAGCCGCGCTGCCCGTGCCGTCGTCAGATTTCGCCGCCGCTTTCGATTGCGCCTCCGGAAATGGATTGTCGGCTGCCGGAGAAGCTTGTCCCGGCTTCCGCTTCGAACTGCTGCTGGCAGGCGCCCTCGTTCCGGTATCTGGAGGAGAGCCATTCTTCGCCGCATGCGAGGACTCTCGATCGTTCTGCTCCGCATCCGCCTTGGCGGCTGCCTCGGACTGTGCCATGGGAAACGGATTGCTGGCTGCAGGATTGCTTCGTGGCGATGACGTTTTGGCTCCAGCCTTCGCGTTCTGTCCATTTGCCGACGGCGCATTCGGTGGCGCACTCTGGCTGTTCTGCTGGCCCATTGCTCGCGCGCTTCCCGGCACCAGCAGCAGCGACCCAACCAACAGCGGGACAAACCGGACACTCACTTTTGAAAACCCCATACTTACTATTCTGGACGGGTTTTGCCCGGTTTGGATAGGCGAATCTATCGAGAAAAATCGATAGACTGCTTTGGCTGTATACTTCCTATTCCGTTTCCAACAAAGTATGGGCCTCATTGTTCGCTCCTCCTCGATCCACGCCGCCGGCTGTTATACCACCGCGCCCATCGCGAAAGGTACGCGCGTGGTTGAATACACGGGACCCATAATCGACAAGGAAGAGGCCGATCGACGCTACGAGAATAAGCCGATCACATATCTGTTCGGCATTGGCGACGGGTCCAAGGTAATTGACGGCCACGGCATCGCGATGTTCATCAATCATTCCTGCGACGCAAATTGCGAGACGGAGGAGATTGACGACCACGTCTGGATCATGGCCATCCGCGACATCGCGGCGGGCGAGGAGCTTTGCTACGACTACTGCCTCTACGATGGCGGAGACGAAGAGGCCCCATGCAATTGCGGAGCGAAGAAATGCCGAGGGTCCATGTACTCGGCGAAAGAGCTGCGTCGGCGAGCGCGCATTGCCCAAAAGCTGGCGAAGAAACAGCATTCCCCAAAAAAGAAAAAAGCGAAGACCGCAGTGAAAAGAAAGAAGAAACCCGCGCTGCGTGCACGCTGAATCATCCCGGCACGGTCAAGCGATACAATCGAAAGGCAGGCCAACTGGCCACGCACATCGAAATATCCCTGTAGAAGACCCTATGGCTTACCAGGTTTTAGCGCGAAAATACCGTCCCCAGCGCTTCGCGGACGTCATCGGGCAAGACCACGTGACGCAGACGTTATTGAACGCTCTGTCGCAGGACCGGATTGCGCACGGATACATCTTCAGTGGCCATCGCGGCATCGGGAAAACCACCATCGCGCGAATTCTCGCCATGGCACTCCAATGCCGCACTCCTCAAGGCACGCCCGAGCGTCCGTCGCCAGAGCCATGCGGAGTTTGCGACGCCTGCGTGGAGATTCGTGCCGGTAACGCAATGGACGTGATCGAGATTGACGCCGCCACCAACCGCGGCATCGACGAAATTCGCGAGTTGCGCGAGGGCGCGCGCTACAGCCCGGCACGCGACCGCTATAAAATTTACATTCTCGACGAAGCGCATCAGATTACGGATGCCGCCTTCAACGCATTGTTGAAGACGCTGGAAGAGCCGCCCGCGCACGTCATTTTCATGATGGCGACGACACAGCCGGAAGACATTCCACAGACGATTCGCTCGCGCAGCCAGCATTTCAGCTTTCACGCCGTGCGATTTCAAGAAATTGTCGCGCAGTTGCGCAGCATCGCGGAAAAGGAATCGGTCGCGGTCGACGAAGCGGCGCTATCGTTGCTCGCCGAAGCCGGCGACGGCTCGATGCGCGACGCGCTGTCTATCATGGACCAGGCAATTGCCAGCGCACCGCTCGTCGATGGTGCGCACAATTTGGAAGCATCGCAGATTCGCTCCCTGATGGGGACGGTCTCCAATCAGATTTTCGAGAACATGATGGACGCGGTGAAAGAGCAGAATGCCGCCTCTATGCTGCAACAGGCCGCGGAATTGCTCGACGCGGGCAACGGTCCACAGCAAATCGCTCGCCAGATGGTTCGCTTTCTCCGCAACTGCCTGATGGCGCGACTGGCCGGAACAAATTCCGAACTGCTCCAGGTTTCCGACGAAGAGAGCGAGCGCGCCGGACGTGTCGCGGCGCAGTTCTCCGAAGAAGACCTGACGCGCTTTCTCAATTCCATGCTGCGCACGTTCGACGATCTCGGCTATCGCCAGGAGCAGCGTTTCCATCTTGAACTCGGCTTGCTGAAACTGGTCCACATGAAACGCCTGCTTCCCTTGGAAGATCTTTTCCGGCAACTCTCTCTGCCGTCGGCTGGTGCAGGAAATTTAGGCACTCCTGCGCCGCGGCTGGCAGGCTCCGCCATGATTCCCAAGCAATTGGAAGTTCCGGCGCCTCCGCGCATCTCTTCTCCCAGCGCCGCCGCAAGTTCGGTGGCTCGCGAAGCGCCTCGACTGGGTCCCGTGCAGAGCGAAACCGCGCCGCCCGTTACTGCCGAAGTGCATCCCTTGCAAGGCATGTTTGGGACTGCCTCCGTTTCCACCTCAAATCCGCAAGCCGCACCGCCGAAACCGCGGTCCGTCACCGAGACATCCCTCCCGCAGGAATTGCCGCCCGTCGCACCCCTGAATATCGTTACAGAAATTGAGCCGCTGCGCTCGGCCATCAGCCAGGCGCTGATACAGGGTGGGCATGAGACCGCCGGATGCATGCTGGAAGCAGGATCCTGGGAGTGGAGCGGAAACGAATTGCGCGTCCGCATAGGAGCGTCGAAAACTCTGTTTGACATGATGTACCCGGCGCCGGCGCAGCAGATGGCGCGGGAGACTTTTCGACAAATCGCCGGCCCGGGACGCACAATACGGATCGAACCTGGCGACCGGACGCAGGAAAGCGGCATTAAGGCTGCGTCAAAGTCGGCGCCCGCGAAAGACAGCGAAATTGGATCTCGCCCTCAGGACCACCCCCTGATTCGTCGCGCTCAGCAACTTTTTTCCGCGGAGATACGCAGCGTGGTTTCCTTGCGCGATCCGCAAACGTTGAAATCTCGTGTGGAAGGGGCTCCCGATGGACATGGACAAAATTAAGGAGATGATGGGTCAGGCTCAGCAGATGCAGCAACAGATGGAACAGCAGATGGCCCAGATACAGGTGGAAGGCTCTGCGGGCGGCGGGGCAATCACGGTCCGGATGAACGGGAAAAAACAAGTGCTGCAGGTGCAGGTCGATCCAGCGGCTGCCGCGGTTGGAGTCGGCCCAGGAAACACGGCGGACGTGGAGATGTTGCAGGACCTGATCGCCGCCGCCGTCAACGATGCCTCCCGCCGCGTCGATGAAGCGTTGCAGGGAAAGCTTTCTGGGATGCTTGGCGGCATGGAGTGGATGCGCATGCTAGGCCAATAATCTGACGCCTCTTGATTGCATCGCTGTTGTGGGCAACCTTGCGGTTTCGTCAAAACGCGAGGTCCTTCGCCTTTGGTTAATGAGGACAAATTGTTCGTGGCCAAGCTTGTCAAGAACGCCAAATAAGCCCTAAGGAAAAACATTGTCACGCTTCGCACAACCGTTGACCCAGCTCATCGACGAGCTTTCGAAATTGCCCGGAATCGGCAGAAAGTCGGCCCAGCGCCTTTCCTTCCACATCCTGCGCGCAACCGAACAGGACGCAATCGCGCTGGCGGATGCGATCCGCGACCTGAAGGCGCAGCTCCATCTCTGCTCCATCTGCCATAACATTACGGATGTCGATCCATGCCAGTTTTGCAGCAATCCTACCCGCAATCATGCGCAAATCTGCGTTGTCGAGGAGGCATCGAACATCGCCAGCATCGAACGGACCAAGCACTTCAGCGGCGTTTACCACGTTTTGCATGGGACGCTATCGCCCTTGAACGGGATCGGTCCGGACCAGATTCGCATCGATAGCCTGCTGGAACGGGTGCGTAGCGGCGCGATTCAGGAAGTGATTCTGGCGACCAACCCTACCGTCGAGGGCGAAGCGACCGCCGGATATTTGCAGCAGCAGTTGCGCGGAACGCCAGCCCGAATCACCAGAATCGCTACGGGAATTCCGGCGGGGGCCGACATTGAATATGCGGATGAAGTAACGATGACCCGCGCCATGGAAGGCCGACGAGAAGTCTGACGCGAGTTCCAGTTCCAAGTTGTGTCGTGTATCAGCGCACGACTTCAGTCGTGCCGAAGATGCCCAAAAAATGAACCTCAGCCCCTGAGGACTTTCCAACATCCTAGCCAGCTAGGATCGCAAATGCGTCAGCAAGTCCTGTGGATGGACTGGCTTAGCCAGAATCTCAAATTCATGGCCCTGCGTTCTCGCCTTCTCCAGCAGATCCGCCGTCGCCGCCTGTCCGGAAAACAGCAAAATCTTGCACTTCGGCAGCAAGCTGCGGATTTGAATCGCAGCGTCAATGCCATTCATGTCGTTCATGATGACATCGCTGATGATCATTTCCGGCTGCACGGATCGCGCCATATCGACTGCGGATTCGCCGCTGTAGGCAGCCGTCGCTTCAAAGCCGTTTCGGTTCAGAATTATCACCAGCGTATCCGCAATCACGCGCTCGTCATCGACGACCAATATCTTTGGTTTCACAACAGTTCTCTCTTGCATCTCAAGATTTTGCAAAGCTATTGAGGAATGTTTTTGGAACCGATAATACAAGCCAAGTGTACCCTAAGATGGCAATTTCTCTTTCAACTGGCCTGCTTGTTTGACGTACATTGGGCCAAAAAGGACCCAGCGTTTAGAGGCTTGCCTTTCCCTTCTGGCGTTATAAGCCCCAAATATTCCAACGATTTCGCCACGACGGGCTAATTTCGCCTGCGCTGAATATGCAATTCCTTCAGTTGCGCTTCCGTGGCCGGCGACGGCGCATCCACCATCAGATCGACGGCTTTCGCCGTCTTCGGAAATGCAATTACCTCGCGCAGGCTTTGCGCCCCCGCCAGAATCATCACGATCCGGTCCAGCCCCAGCGCAATCCCCCCATGTGGAGGCGTCCCGTACTCCAGCGCTTCCAGAAAAAACCCGAATCGCTCCTTCGCCTCTTCCTCGCTCATGCCCAGCGATCGAAAAATCTGCGCCTGGATGTCCTTGCGATAGATACGGATCGACCCTGACCCCAACTCCAGCCCATGCATCGCCAGG
>JBOGLY010000189.1:0-6388 GCA_050746425.1 Acidobacteriaceae bacterium | reverse complement strand
CGTGCAAGCTGCACTGGACAAGGAGGCGGTGTGGAATCTTGCTCAGCGGATTGGTGTCCAGACTCCTGCATCGGAGATCGTTTCCTCCTCAAGTCTGCCGCCGAAGATATTTCCTGTCGTCCTGAAGCCTGTATTCAGCAAGAAAAGCACGAATGGCGTCGTTCAGGATCTCCGAGTGACGATCGCTCGCGACCTGAAAACCTGGCGGGCGGCGCTTGCGTCAATCCCTCCGGACGTCCCGGTGCAGCAACAGCAATATATCGCGGGAAAGGGCGTGGGAGTCGAGATGCTGTTCGAACGTGGAGTACCCCGGTGGGCATTTCTTCACGAACGAGTGCATGAACTTCCACTGACAGGTGGAGGCAGCAGTTATCGCGTTTCGATCGATCCGCGGCCTGACTTGGTGCAGCGTGCCAGTGCCCTGTTGTCCTCGCTGAAGTGGCACGGAGTCGCGATGGTTGAGTTCAAAGTAACTCAAAGCGGGGAGCCGTATCTCATGGAGATCAATCCACGGTTGTGGGGGTCTCTTGCCTTGGCAATCGATTGCGGCGTCGATTTTCCCGTTGGCTTGCTCTGTCTGAGCACTGGACGACCTCTTCCTCCGCAACCTACATATCGTGGCGGTTATTTCGCTCGAAATATTTATCGCGACGCTGAATGGTTCAAGGCGAACCTGAAGGCTAATCGTTCAGATCCCTTGCTCCTAACGAAACCGGTGGTCGCCTCAACTATTGAGTGGCTGCGACCTCTGGCAGGCAAAGAAAGTTGGGATTTTTTTTGCTGGTCCGATTTTGGCATCGTTCTCCACGAGATGAACGCGCTCATTCAGGAACATTGGAGCAAGTGCGTGAATGTAGTTACGGGGCGGGTCCGTGGATACTACTTTCGATATGTCCAGCAACCGCGCATGATTCGCGAGTTGCAGCAACGGCAGTTCGAAAAGGTCCTCATCCTCTGCCACGGAAACATTTGTCGGAGCGCGCTTGCTGCCGGACTGGCTGCATTGCGGTTCCCGAATGCCTCGATTTCATCTGCTGGATTTTATTCCTCAACCGGACGCCACAGTCCGGATTTTGTGGTATCGGCGGCGGAGCAGCTCGGAATCGATATGAAGTCGCACCGTTCGAAACGAGTCGATGCAAAGACCGTAAATGAAGCCGAATTGGTCATCATTATGGACATGCGCAACTATGATCTCCTCAAGAGGCAATTCCCGAAGGCAATCGAAAAGGCCCTTTTTCTCGGGATGTTGCTGCCTACGCCACAACTTGAAATCATAGACCCCTTCGCTACCCCGGATTCGATGCCAGAAACCGTCTCCAAGTTGAAACAAGCGGTTAGTTGTCTCGGCACTATTCTTCACTGATGCAGATCGCAGATGAGACTCAGATTGATGCCGTCTCATTGGCGATGCGCAGCCAACCCGGCGGAATCATGTCGGGGTGACGCTCGCCCGAATTCGCAAGGCCCCAATCCATGGGGGCACAGACGAGTTTCCCGGGATCGGGATTGAGCCACGCGCCCCACCAGGATAAACTGCTGTTGGCGATGATGTGATGGCGACAGGCAGACATCAAACGAAGATCTTCATGCGGATTCGCTTCGTCGTTGTGATCCACAAATACCATTCGCTCACCTTTGGGAAGGCTGTCTCGAGCGAACGCCATATCGTCAGAGAAAACGAATAAGGTTGGTCGTCCGACCCGTTGAAGCACAGTCTGTATAGCGTTCGCGTAATAGCCGAGCGAGAGGACTCGCGGGCCGCCGCTCCAGACGGCATAATCGCCGCGACGAACGTGCAGAGAGACGGGAGTTTCGACTGCACGGATTTGTTCCAGGACCTCGAGGTTTTTCTCAGACGCTGGCTCCCGGAGGTGGAACTCTGTTCGTATGCGCTGTTCCATCGTCTGCGCATATTGATATGCCTGAAAATTACCCTCAATATAAACATTCTTTGCCGAGCGCGAGACTGGGAGCTCGGGAAGGAAAACTCTGTCTTCAGAGCAGGGCTGTCGATAGATCGCACTGCCGGAGGCGAGACGAGCCAAGGCTGCCACAGGTTTCTTGCTCGGTGCAACCGAACATATCAGACGGTCCCACAGCGTGACTTCGCGAAACGGCGTCTCAATGCTGAAATTCGAAAGCAAGAAAGGCCGCGGATGACCGAAAGAGGCGGCCTGTTCATCGGAGTCGCGTATAATGTCCAGTCTTGCTGCGTGTTTCTTGGCGAAGTAGAGTCCCGCCGCATATTGAAATAATTGATTGCCAAGGCCCCTTTTCTGGAGCAGGAAAATCTTCACGTCGCAAACTCCTGGAAGTCACCTTTGGCGATGCAGCAAAGACAAAAATGAGATCGCTAGACTGCTGCTCAGTCACGGCCAATACTTGCCGGAAATTCTACAGACAGTTGTTTGAACCCGAAACCGGTCCCAACTTTCTCTGCCCACGCCAACTCGGTTTACATCAAAGGGAGATGTCGATCCTCGTAAATTGATGCCCCCATAGAACGAAAATGCCGCGCGGTAACCTGCGTCGCGCGCTGCCCGCTGTGTCTGATCTGTGAAGCTCGACTTACCGCCAACCGGATAGGCAAGCACATCGGGTTGGAAGCCAAGTTGCTCCGTTAATATAGATCGCGACTGAACCAGCTCTTTAAGTTGTAGCTCCGGTTCTATTTGGCTGAGGATGTGGTGCGAATGTGTGTGAGAGCCGATCGCCATGCCACCTCGGATCATTTCTCGGGCCTCATCCCAGTCCAGGAATCGCCGGAGTTCTCCGGGCGGGTGATCCCCTCCTGTCTCTTCCTGGAGCTCCTGCATAAAGCGCGCCGGATCGGAGTTTTCGGGCGTCTTATATAGGTTCAGGACTGCCCGCAAGCTATCCGTCAAACCGCTCGTGTCCATATTGACCATGAGGCCAACCGGGTAGTGTAGAGAGAATCGGCGTCTTCGCGCCGTCTTCATCAGGTAAGCGATATGGTCCCACCATGGAATTTGGCATGAACCGACAAGGCTCGTCGCCAGAAAGAAAACACCCTGTACTCCATGCGAGCGCAGGATGGGATAGGCTGTGTCATAGTTATCCAGATACCCATCGTCAAACGTGATCAATACGCGGCAACAGCGGGCTTTTTCCTTGATCCTACCCCCGACAAAGGCCAGCGCCTCTTCGAGAGTTACAGGCGTAACGTGCCGCTTTAGGTAACAAATCTGGTTGTTGAATTGTTCCGCTGTTGCCGAGAAGACGCCGGAGCCGAATCGGTCGTCTGGATTGCCAATACGATGATAGTTCAGGACCAGAAGCATATCCTTTGCCGGAAATTTCGATAGCAGCAAAGGGGCGCCACTCCGGAGCAATCCGTGTGCCAGCCATTCACGCTTTCCACCAGGGTTCAAGCTGCTCACCATATCCACGCCATCATAGCAGTACGTCACGGGCCGATTGTTGTAACATTGACATAGATTACCTGAACTATAACTACGCGGTGTTAGTGACGATGAAAGGGAGAGTTTTGGTTTGCTACGGTGCGCTTCTGGCGCAACGCGCTCGGGGGAAATCTCGATACAGATCCATGTACGCATCGACCATCGTTTGCACGGTAAAGCTCCTTTGAAACGCAGCTTCCGCGTTTTTCGAGAACCATTCCCGTTCCGCGTCGTCGTGGGCCAGGTGCAGAATAGCTGCCGACATCTCGGCTGAATCGTTCAGCGGAACCGTAAATCCAGCATTTGCAAGCCGCACAACTTCCCCCATTCCGCCTACGTCGGTTACGATGGCGGGGAGTCCCAGCGACAATGCCTGCAGCAAAGACATCGGCAAACCCTCTGAGACCGACGACATAATGAACGCGTCGGCCGCGGAAAAGAACGGTGCGACGTCGAGTTGCTCTCCCCAGAACTTGACCTGTGCGGAGATGCCGTATTCAGTGGCGATTCTTTCCAATCTCTTGCGCTCACTGCCATCGCCGACCATCCAAAGCCGTATGCTGGGATCGGACGCGAGCGCAGCGCAAAACGCATCGAGGAGCATCGGGTGGTTCTTTACAGGCGCAAGCCGCCCGACAAAGAGCAGAGTGAATCCGCTTTTCGGAGGTTGGTGTTCCTTATCCACGCGCGCGACCGGAAGCGCGCCGTTGTAGACGCGCACGATCTTTCGGCGCGGAATGCTGTGAATGGATTTAAGGTTATTCGCGGTTGCGTCGCAGACGCCGGCGATCCAGTCGCAGAACCGGGCCGCAATCCCATACTTCAACTCGACAACCAGGTTGCGCGGCTGGGCCACCAGGCTATGGCGGGTGGATACGATGCTTGACACGCCAGCCAATCTCGCGGGCATGGCCGCGTAGATCGTTGGCGTCGGATTGTGAAGATGGACGACTTCAGGCTGAGACTCTTTGAAGATTCGAAAGAAATTCCGAGTGCCGTCCGGCAAGCTGCTGCCGAGGTGAGTATGGACGGAAAAGCCTTCCTTTCGCATTTGCTCGCCGAGCGCGCCCAGGGCCGCGACGGCATAGATGCGCGGGCTATGTCCCTGATCCCGCTGCAAACGGCACATTTGCGAGACGACAGTCTCGGCGCCGCCAACGTCCATGCTGTCGACCACGTGTGCAATGTTCATGTCAGCGCGTCAGGTTCATGAATCGCAGTGAGACGTACATCACAACGATCAACAAGATCGCCAATACTCCCGCATAGGGCAGTACACGCGTCAAACGCATTCGGGGAGCGATCATTCCTCTTTGCAAAGCCATCTCGAAAACCACTTCTGCCATGCCTCCCAAAATAAATAAGATTACTGCATAGGCACGAGATAGAAACCATGCGGACACAAAATACCCTGTGAAGGACAAAATCAATAGACGCCCCAGGCGGTTGATCTCGGACTTGTCGAGCGCCTGAACCTTTCTTATTGGCTGCGGAAACGGTCCTTCCTCGATTACGATCGGCTCGCCGTCAGTCATTTTTTCTGGTGAAGCCACAGCCAGAGTGTCTCTCATCGTAGGCAACAGGAACATACTCCAGAAGTACAAACCAAAGAAGCCAAGTTCCGCCGCGCAGACGACGATCGAGTTGTGCGCAGTCAAGTGAACATCGGTATAGTCCGGCAGACTTCCGAAACCAACGCCGAACAGTGGATGTTCTTTGAAGACTTCCAGCCCCTGACCCCAAAGCGAAATCCGATCGCCCCCGGCGGCTTCGGAAATGCCTCGTCCTCCACCAAAGTTTAGGGCTGACGCTGCAATAAATGCCGCCCCGGCCATCAAAACTGACGGCAGCGTTCCAATGCGCCGCCTGGCTGCGACGATTGCAATTGCCAGCAGCGCCAACAATGAATCGCGAGAGTGCGTCAGAAAATCCCCCCAAAGCAAGACACACACCGGCAGAATCACGAAGACAAAGTTGCGGATCTTCTTCTTTGCGCGCCAGAAGATGAACATCAGCGGAATCACGCAGACGAGCAGTTGAGCAAAATCGTTGGGATCGTTGATTTCACCCAGTCCTCTCAGCCTGAAAAAGGATTGACCGGCTCTGCTTTCCATGACCATCAGGTAAGGACTTCCCTGAACCTCATGTTCGACTGCGGTGGTTGCCGAAGGCCCATGAATCTCCTCGGTATAGCCGTTTCCGATGACAAAGAAGCAGACGAACAGCAGCAGCAGCACCAAAACCTGCAATTTCCTTTTCGTGTTGCAATGCAGGCACACAAGGAAGAATGCAAAAGCGTTCGGAATAAAAATCAGGAACGCCTGCGTGGCCCCCGAAGCCCATCGCTGACCTATAAGCACCGACAGAAAGATGGCAGCCGCCAAACCGATCAAGGCCAGCGATTGAGAACTTTTGAAAAGAAAAGATTTCATCAGGGCCGGCACCGAAACTAATGTGACCAGCACGGCGAGGATCAACTGGATGCGATAAGTGGCTAATGGCCCGAAGATGGTGGTCGGGGTGACGTAATATGTGACGAGATAGAGAAGGCTTAGAAAAAATCCCATTGTGAGTGCTTTGATTGCGGACGCCAGCCACCCTCAGAATATCCGAACATCTAGCGCAAAACATGAAACAGACTCGCGACAGCGGAAGCAAAGCTTAAGATGTCGTTCATACATTCCGTTGAGCAACCTTACGCAGGTGGCTTTAGGGAGGCTTGTCGGTAGTGGGAACTTGTCGCCAGGAATCTACTCTCGACCAGATACCACATAAGTACCGACGCAAGGCCAACGAGCAAAGCCGTCAGCGTCAAAAAGAGAGCTGGATTGAGGGCCGCAAGCCCGAGCGAGATCAAAATCTGCAATATCGGCCAATGAACGATATAGGCGCCGTACGAGAAATCGCCGTATTTTGAGAAATTTCCAAGATAGCGCCAGAATCCGCCGACGAAGACCAATCCG
>JBOGLY010000188.1:0-6427 GCA_050746425.1 Acidobacteriaceae bacterium | reverse complement strand
ATCCAGGTCCATGGAATGCTTATATTCATTCCTCTCATTGAGATCAGCTTTTGTGATGAGTTTGAGTCGGTCAATTGCCATGCGATGAGCTTACTTCCAAGCGTCACGTTTGATGAAAATATAATCGGGCTTGCGTTTGCTCTCCAAATCCCGCAGCATCACACTCCGCATCAGAGCGTTGAGCCTGGATTGATAACCTTTCGGCCCCTGCTTGGGTAGACCCCGGACTTCAGTCCGGGGATTAAGATACACCTGAAATATGCCTTCAGGCGCTGGGGTCGCAAAACTTCCGAATCTATCGTGAGCTCGTCTAACGAACTGATGAACCGAGGGCTCACGCTATCTTCAAAGTGACCTCAGCGCCTGAAAGCGCGCCGCTTAATTCGACTTCGATTCCCCGGACTAAAAGTCCTGGGTCTACCCGGCTCCGCTGGTGGCCCATTCAAGCCGTTTATTGGCTTGAGTGGGATATCCTCAGGCCCGCTTGCGCCTGCCCTTCAAATCGCGCAGCATTACGCTCCGCAGCAGAGCATTCAGCCGGGATTGGTACCCCTCCGGCTTCAGCTTGGCGTTTGACGCCGCACCATTGGCCGCTAGAGGATTGGTCATGATGGAGAATTCAAAATGGCGGTTCCACTGAGATGAGCAGTCGGGTAGCTGGCGTGCTTTACGCGGTGGCGATGGTAGCCGTCATTGTCGGCGTGGATTTCGCGTTCTTCAGAAATCGCTTTTGGGAACGGCTTATCGCGAATATTGGCATCGTCCTGGTATTCGCCGCTGTCTACCTGAGATTCCTCCGGCATCCGTGAACAAGGCGCAGGGTGCGGCCCATCCTTGCATAACAAGGACGGGATGATATTTCATCAAGGAAACTACGCTCGCCTCCGCTTGTTCTCCGAATGGCGCAACAACACACTGCGCAGCAGCGCATTCAGCCGGGACTGATACCCCTCGTGCCCCTGCTGGTGCGACCACGCCAGAATATCCGCGGCCGTTTCTAAGTTAGGCATCGCGACGTGATCTGCTTTTTTACTGCCGCCAACACTATTGATTCACCTGCAACTGGTGAAAATCGGGCCCCGGAGAAATGTCGGAATTGATCTTTACGCCCAGACCGTTTTCGTAATAGTTATGGTGAGGTCCGCTGAAGACCTTGAACTGAGTGCCCGTATTTGGGTCCGTGACGTTGGTTTCGTTGTTGATGACATCGGCGAAACTGGAATATTGCTTCTCTTCCGCGTGCATGTGCGAGTAGTAGCTGGAGACCTGCTGGTTTAAGGATTGCGTAAACCGCTCGTGAATCTGCTGCATTTGCTGCATGAACTGGCCAAAGTTTGCGCGTATCTGCTGCAAGCCGACCTGGGTAAGCCGGTTCTGATACTCAACCCACTGTGGATTTTTCTGCCAGGAATCAATCATGTGCTGTGTCATCGATTGGGCCTGCGCGCAGCGGTCGGGAGCGCAGAGGATGCTGACTGGCGTGGCAATCCAGAAACCGTAGCCCTGACCTTTGAAAAGTGCGGTGAAGGCATAGACTTCGGCAATGCGCGGTCCATCCGAAGTGTCGCATGTGTACGCGACTGCGCCGCTGGAACCCGGATGCGTGGAATCAACCCAAGCGGCGGGAAGGACCGGCGACCATGCGTTGGCAGAGGGCTTCATGGTTTTGCAGAGCGGGCCGAAGCGGTGCTTGGCATATTGTTCAGCGTATTCCTTGGCATCCTGAAAACGTGCGACTACCATCTGGTATTGCTGCGGCTTGATATAGGGCTGGCCTTCGCGCCCGACCGCTGGACCGGGCAGTGCATAGGGCGGCACATTGACGTCATTCATGCGAATGACGACTTTGCCATCGAGCGAGCGAACGCCCATCATCCAGCGGGCGTCGAAGTAGCCGAAGCGGTACATGCCGCCCTGGACCTGCCACCCTAGTGGCACATCCATATTGAATGCGCCTTCCGCGGAATCGTTGTAGTTGACCCATTGAATTTTGCCCGTGGTTTTAGATTGGGCGTTGCTCTGTGTTTTGAGCCTGCTGCTTGACGTTCGCTGACAAGCGCAAGGAAGGACGCTTACAAACAGAAGGCACAAACAAATTAGCGGATTCGCGGATACGTTCCGGGTCATGGCGATGACCTCCTACCAAAGATATGGGAGAGGCGGCTCAACCAGCTTGGGAGACAGCGGCCCCAAGTATAACTCCCTCCGCTTCCACTTGCTCTCCAAATTCCGCAGCATCATCGTCCTCGGCTGCGCATTCAAACCGACTGATATCCCAGCCGGCGCAAACACGCCAGGATCTCTGCGCCGGCGTTTAGATTTAGTTTCGTAGACTGCCGTCGAGTTTTTGCCTCCGCTTGAGGCCGCGTCCTTACTGCAGGTAAATTAAAGGCGCGAAGATTTTTCAGCTTGAGAGAAAAAGAAGAGGAAACCATGGTAAGCACAACCGAAATTTCGCCGAACGTCTACCGCATCTCGATCTTTTTTTCGGAAATCAATCTTGAGTTCAGCCATTTTCTGGTTAGGGACGACGAACCGCTGCTGTTCCATGCCGGACTGCGAGGCATGTTTCCGCTGCTGCGCGAGCAAGTGTCGCGTCTCATCGATGTTTCAAAGCTCCGCCATGTTGGATTCAGCCATTTCGAGTCGGATGAATGCGGGGCGCTGAATCAGTGGCTTGAGCTTGCACCGGCGGCGCAGCCTGTGTGCGGGCTGGTAGGGGCGCTCGTCAGCGTGAACGATTTTGCGTTGCGGCCCGCCCGCGCAATGGTGCCGGACGACAGGCTATCCACAGGCCAATATAGTTTTCGATTTATTCCCACGCCGCACGTCCCGCACGGATGGGACGCCGGGCGTCCTGCTGGAAGAAACGGAACGCACTCTGTTTTGCTCCGACCTGTTTCACCAATGGGGACATCGAGAGCCGGCAACAGACGACAACATCATGGATCGCTGCCGAGACGCTTTGCTGGAAGCCGAGGCAGGTCCGTTCGCAAATTATGTTCCCTACACTCACCACACTGGCCGCGTCCTCGAGTCGCTGGCAGAACACAGGCCGAAAACTCTGGCGACGATGCATGGTTCAACTTATTATGGCGACGGCGCACAGGCGCTCCGCGATCTCGCGACAGTAATGCGGGAGGTGCTTGGACCTAAAGCTTAAAGCGGTACTTGCTGGGGCCACGAGGCGGATTTCAGCGTTGGCTCGTTCGCATATATTGCGTCTCATCGCTGCGCATTGGCAACCCTGCCGCCACCACAAACCCGACTTACCCACCCGTTCCGTAAGCGGCTGGCGCGAGAAAGTCACTCCTCTCATCTGGAAGGACCCTCAAGCGGCTTCACCAGCCACAGCACCAGCGCGTCATCCACGCGCACCGTTTGCCCGGCTGCGACGCGCAAGCTGCCGGAAGAGATGCCCTCTCCATCCGGCACATATCCCAGGTGGATGTAAAGCCGCTGGGCTGCTCCATAGTCGCTGAACAACCCCACGCCGACGCCGATCTTCTTATAATTCGCGGTCCGCGCCCGCTCCTCCAGCGCGTGAATGATCCTCGTTCCCACGCCATGGTTGCGGCCTTGTTCCGCAACGACTACATCGTTCAGCTCCGGTATTCCTGCCTCCCGAAATGGTGCGTGGCCGGAGGACCACAGCAGCGAACCATACCCGAGAATCTCATCTCCGTTCGCCGCAACCAGCACAATCCGTTTTCCATCGCCATGGTCCGCCAGGCGCTGGTTCCATTTCTCCGCGCCGCCATTCCATGCCGCGCCGCCCTCCGTCGTCGCGATGCGCGCCACGTCCTCTGCCTGCAGTTCACGCACTTCGAATGTCATTCCTCCACCATAGGAGAGATTTTCACCGCGAGTCAAACATTGTCTTTACTTCGACGTCTATATAGAGCGTAAGCGCATTGAAAACTTGAAATACCTTGCACCCGGAGTATGCTGATTGCGTGCGCCGGCTTGTTTCCTGATCCGAGCCGAATATGAAATCCGCTGCTGCTTTCTCGCTCGCGCTTGTTCTCAGTTCGATGACGTTATTTGCCCAGAATTCCGGGCGGTACAAGCAAACCGCAGTCGCTCCCGTGGTACCCGGCAGCACCAACTGCCCGATCAATATGAGTGCGCAGAAACAGACGGGCCTGAGGGCGATGCGAAGGGTGTCTCCCGGCGCTCACCCGAAGCCTCAAGGGCCTGCCCAAGACCTCCGCCTCAGCCTGAAGAACTCAACGTTTCAAGAGATTGTTGGCCTTCAGATCACGGCCTATGGCTTCAATTCCAAGCCTCAGCTATACCTGGGCCGGACGACGTCAGCGAATTCCTCCACTATCCACAAAACCGTCGATTTGAAGCTAAAAGTAGACCCAAAATCCGAAGCCTCCATCAATCTCCTGCTGCCCGAATTTACCTCGGTCACCCTCTTGAATGTCGATTCCATCCACTATGCAGGCGGTTCAACCTGGCATCCTTCCGCTGTTCACACTTGCCGCGTTGTTCCGGATGGCATGATGTTGATCAGTAGCCGATGAAGGCTTGTGCGGTGCCCTATTCAAGCCATCTTTTGCCTTGAGTGGGATGAAAAATCCCGTGCTTACTCCCTCGGCTGGAATTTACCGGTTCACCGTCACGCTGTGTTCCAAGTCGAACGTAAGAATGCTTTCAGCGGGCAACACCAGGTCTCTGTTACCCGTGAATGCGCTGCCCGCGGCGCCGCCGCCGCCACCCACCAGTCCTCCAATCAACGCACCTTTGCCGCCTCCGGCCAGGCCGCCGACGATCGCGCCCAACCCCGCCCCGCCTCCGGTCATCTCAGCCGAGCGTCTGCCTTTTCCCTGCTCTACGCGCTCCACATGGCTCGTCCTGACCCGGTAAGTTCTTCCGTCCACGCTTACGGTTTCCAGCCGAATCGCTAGCACCGCGTGGCCTTTGAAACGCCCCCGCGCCTTGGCTTCCGTGACCACCCCGCGTGCCCGCGCTCCCGCTGGAATCACCGCCTGCCCGTCCACTCGGACCGGATCGGCGACCGTCCCGCTGAATGAGTCTCCAGTCCGGTTCTCCCGCGTAGACAGCGTCTGATTCAATCGGACACGAATCCGCGTCCCCGCCGGAATCACCATTGGCTGAGCGGCAGGCGGAGCCGCACCTGTGGAAGCACCCTGCGCCGGCTGGCCATTGGTCGCGGGTTCGGCGGCGTTCGGTCCTGCAACCGTCAAATTGTTCACGACGGTGCGCACGCCGTCCACCTGGCCAGCATCTTTCGCAGCCGCATCGCGCAAATTCTGGTCGCCCACCGTTCCCGTCAGCGTAATGGTGCCGTCCTGGGCGGCCACCGAAATCGGCTGAGCCGTCAACGCGGAATCGGCCATGATCTTTTTCTGCACATTGCTCGCCAGTTGACTGTCGGATGGCGTACCGCTGCACCCAACCCCCAGCAAAAGCCCTAAGGCCAGCGTCGCCGAAAATTTGAACTTTGTGTTACGAGTCATAAAATCCCTCCTTTTGCAGGTTGATGCAATTTCTTCCCGTGCGTCAAGCGCACGAGGGACGCGCAGTGAAACGAATTGCCCTCCCGGAAAACAATTTCGGCATCCGCCCGCGGAAAAAGCCGCTCGCGCAACCGACTCTCGAACCTATAATCTTTTCTGAGAGAGAGCCAACCGGATGGGAACAGCCAGCAGCCGACGAACTGCCGTGGTGGTACTGGGATCGCTTGCGCTGATCGTTCTGCTTTTCCTGGTGGCGGAAAACGCCTTCAACCTGAAATTTCTCTCGCCGGAAAATAGCGGCTCAATTCTGTTGTTCACCGCCCTGTCGGGACTCAGCTTCCTCCTGTTCTTGGTGCTGCTGGTCCTGCTGCTGCGGAACATCCTGAAACTCTACGCGACCGGCCAAAGCCGTGTCCTCGGCTCGCGCCTGCGCACCCGGATGTTGGTCGGTGCGCTGCTGCTCTCCGCCGTTCCCGCATTCTTTATGCTCGCGTTCAACTATCTATTGATGAATCGCTCCGTCGATCGCTGGTTTTCGCAGCCCGTCGTTCGATTGCGCGACCAATCCGTGCAGTTGGCGGTGGAGATGTCTCGATACGCATCCGATAACGTCCGCGCCGAGGCGGAATCGCTTGCCCACGAACCCGAAATGGTTTCCTCCAGCCTTCCCGCGCATCCGCAGGCGTTGCTGCGTCTCTATCGCCGCCACAAGGTCACATTGCAGGGCGGCTTTGTCGTCGTTTACCGCGACGACCACGCAATCGATCAATATGAACTTCCCGGCGGCGCCGCTTCCTCAAGCCTTCTCTCGAGCATTCAACCAAATGAACAGGCGGAGGAAAAGCCTGCCGGAACCTCGCTGACGGATTACATTCTGCAAGCCGCCCGCCGCTCCGACGATCCTATATTGAAGATCGGTCAGACCGCGTACTCGGTCG
>JBOGLY010000187.1:0-6432 GCA_050746425.1 Acidobacteriaceae bacterium | reverse complement strand
GTTCTTGATCGAATGGACAACCTATTGAAACTTCACATCTAGAGCATAATCAAGTTAGCAATACCCATCAGTTTTACTCCAGGCGATACTTTGATTCTCTGGCGAAGTGATCGCAATACCGAAGATGGGGAAAGCCTATTCGGACGATCTGAGGGTGAAGATTTTGGACGCCGACGAGCGGGGCGAGTGGTGATCCACTGTTAGAGTCGGACCTGTTGGGGTCCGCTTTATTGTTGCAGCCAGAATGCCTCTCGGGTAGCCGACCCGCGTCGGCTCAAATGCGGTAAGCGCGGCCCGATTTTATATTCATTTACCCCGCCAGCAGCTTTTGAAATCATCGGGTCTGGCGCCGGTCGAGAAAGGAACGCATGATTCGTCGAAGTACGTCTAACACCGTCCCGGAGCTGCAGCGCGCCATCTATCAATGGCTCCACAATTGGAGCCAAAACCCACGAGCATTCCTCTGGATGGTGTTCCAATTGTTCGGATGTGCCAACGGGACGCTCCCCTCGAGAGCACGACACTCGAACTCCCACGCCGCGCGCCGTTTCACCGTCTGCCTCACGGTCATGCTAGTGCTGCTCTGCGCAAGCGTCGCGCGTGGAGAATCCCCTTTCCGATACCAGGAAGTCATGATTCCTATGCGTGATGGCGTCCGTCTGCAAACGGTGATCCTGACTCCCACCCACCAGAAAGGGCCGCTACCAATTCTTATGCAGCGCACTCCGTACGGAGTCCCGGACAAAGCTCCGGAGACGATTCCTCCCATGCTCCAGGAACTTGCGAAAGACGGATATATCTTTGTTTTGCAGAGCGTGCGCGGACGATTCAAATCGGGTGGCGTGTTCGACGCGTCACCGTATATCGACCTGAATAACCCGAAATCGGTCAACGAGACCACCGACGCTTACGACACCATCGACTGGCTGATCAAGCATGTTCCATGTAACGGCAAGGTCGGGATCTTCGGGGTCTCCTATCTCGGCCTCACCGCCGCATTGACCCTGCTGCATCCTCATCCCGCACTAAAGGCCATCAGCGAGCAAGCCTCTCCAGCAGACGAGTGGATGAACGACGATCTCCACCATTACGGTGCGTTTCGGCTCAGCTATGCATTCGAGGGCTCAGTAATGGTAGGGACTAATAAGAACAAAAACACTCATTTCAAGTTCTCCGTCTACGACACTTATCAATGGTATCTGGACGCGGGGCCAATCCCCACTCTCAGTGAGTATCTGCATGGCTCCGTGCCTGCCTGGGACGCAATGGTGTCCCATCCCAATTACGATAATTATTGGCAACGGCAAGCCTGGGTTCATCAGTTGCACAGCGCGCCCATCCCGAACCTCAATGTCGCAGGATTCTGGGACCAGGAAGATCCGTGGGGGCCTTGGCAAATCTTTGCCCACTCCGCGGAAAACGATCCGAATCACAACAATTACATGGTCGCGGGTCCTTGGTTTCATGGCGAATGGCAAAAACCGAGTGCCAGGCGCATTGGAATGTACGACTACAGCGGGCATGACACTGCGAAAGAGTTCCGGCGCGATATCGAGGCGCCTTTCTTCCGGTACTTTCTTCATGGCGAGGGGGAGCGCTTTACCTGGAGGGTGAAGACCTTTGAGTCAGGATCGAACACTTGGCGCACGTACGACCAATGGCCTCCCGCCGGATCGGTGGCCACAAAGTTGTATTTGCGGTCCGATGGCGTATTGACGTTCGAACTGCCCAAGGGAGGTAAACCGTACCGCCAATATATCTCCGATCCTGCGAATCCGGTGCCGTATCGTGCGAGGCCGATCTCGCCGACTTACCAGGGCGGGGATTGGCCAACCTGGGAGGCCGACGATCAGAGATTCACCGATCACCGCCTGGACGTTCTGACGTATGTGAGCGCGCCTCTCAAGAAGGACCTGGTCGTGACCGGAAAAATGGAGGCGGACCTGTATGCCTCGACCACCGGTACAGACAGCGATTTTGTGGTGAAGGTGATCGATGTGTTCCCAGAAGACGCCCAGGCGCCAGCCTGGAATGCCAATACCGGACCGGCCCCAGGCCAGTACGCCAAGTCGCTCAACGGCTACGAGCTTCCCATCGCCATGGAGGTGCGTCGCGGCCGCTATCTGAAGAGCTTCGAGAAACCCGAGGCGTTGCCGTCGAACGTCCCGGTAATATGGAACATTCCCCTTGACAACCGCGACCACGTATTCCGAAAGGGACATCGCATTATGGTGCAGGTCCAGTCCACCTGGTTCCCATTGATCGATCGGAACCCGCAGAAATTCGTTCCGAGTATCTATCAGGCGACGAAGGACGATTTCATCAAGACGACGCAGAGGGTCTATTGCACGCCAACCATGCCGTCCTATGTCGTGCTGCCGGTGATCGGCTGGGATTCCGGCCGTTAAGCTCGATAGCTTAAAGCGCTTTAAGTGAACGGAAACCGAAGGAAGAAATCGCAATGCGGAAACCGAATTTCGATTATTTGTTGTCCAGCCTTTGTCGAGATGTATCGCGAATGCGTTGCCCGGGGTATTGCTTATGGGCGTGATCGGTGTGGGAGTCTCCGCCGGACAGGTCGTGATCGATCATCATTGGAGTAATTCCGATGCGCAAGGTCTGATCGGACTACCGATGGGCAATCATAAAACGATCGTGGATCAACAGGGCAACCTGAAGTGGTCGCAGTGGAACCTGAAGCGCAGACGCTGGATTCATCGCCCGGATTCAGTATCCAGCTAGTTAGGTCCATACGCTCCGTAAGTCATTTGGAATGTATAGCGGTAACGACGCGGCTCGAACCCGCGACCTCTGACGTAACAGTTCTACTCAGACGTGTCGCTGATTGACAACAAAGAGGACCGATGGCACTGAAAGCACTCTAAGTCATTGAAAAACACATCTAGAATAACCCTCAGCACCCTCGCGGGCGCGTTTTACGGAAATACCGCCGCCTGAGAAACGGCGCGTCGTCGTCGCACAACCACACATATCGCGTAAACCAGTGCAGCGGTTGCCGCAGGAGCGGCAAAGACGAGGATTCGTAGAAGAAACCGGATCGTGACCACTGAAGTTCCGGTAGCCACAGCGATAACATCGTCGGCACCAGCGACGAGAAGCACCAGCAAGAACATCAGGATCGCGCTGCCAAGCGCGGAATTGAAGGGTTGCTGATAGGGAAGCACCAATACGTTATGGGCTTTATCCGCAGGCAGAAAAAGTCTTTCCAAAAATGGGTAAGCATACAAGAGGAGAAAGAGTAGCGCAGGCATTAATGCCGCAGGGAAAAAGACCTCCGGAACGATCAACCAGTGGCCGAAATGCAAATTGATGCCCGGAAAGAGCCGCATTGCCCCCTCAATCCAGCCGAGATACCAATCCGGCTGTGCTCCGGGGATGACTGCAATCGGGTTATAGGGTCCATAGGTCCAGATCGGATCGATCTGGACCAACCCGCCCAGCATCGCGACCACGGCAGCCACCAGGAAAAACAGCGCGACGGATTTGGCGGCGTAGGTCGGATAAAGCCGAGAACCGACGATCGTGCGATCGGTTCGCCGCGGCCCCGGATAGTTTGTATGCGTCTGCCGCCAGATGATTGCCAGGTGTAAGAGCAGCAGCGCCGCGATCAGTGCCGGGACGAGGAAAATGTGGAAACTATAAAAACGTGGAATGGTCGAGGCCGAGGGGATGTTACCGCCCAGAGCAACGTAGCAAAGCCAGGGGCCTACGATCGGAATCGATAAAAAAATTGCGTAGCCGATTCGCAGACCAACGCCGGAGAGGAGATCGCCGATGATGGAGTATCCCAAGTACCCATTCACTATCGCTAGGATAAGAAGCGTCAGTCCAATGATCCAGTTGATTTCTCTTGGCCGCCGGTAAGCGCCAGTAAAAAAAATGCGGCTTGCATGGGCCAGGATTGCAACCAGGAATATCAACGCCGCCCAATGATGCATCTGGCGGACGAGCAGGCCCGCTGGAACATCGAAGCTGAGCTGGAGCGCGGAGCGGTACGCGGCGGTCATTTTCACGCCGTCCAGGGCGTGGTAGGAACCCTGGTAGACGATCTGGGCGGAGCTCCCGTTGAAGAACATCGCCAGGTATGCCCCGGTAATCACCAGGATGATGAAGGCATAGAGCGCAATTTCTCCGAACAGGAACGACCAGTGGTCGGGGAACACGTGATCCATCGCCTTGCGCGCGAACTTTGCCAGACCCAGCCGTGTGTCCAGCCAGCCACCCGCCGCTTTGATCATGATGGCATCCCCGTGAATCCCGGGCCGGGAGGCGAGCTGAACCCGCCCTGCGCGCACAAATTGCCGTTCTTGTCCACATAGAGCGGCAATTGCGGAAGAGGCCGGGCCGCGGGTCCGCCGGTAGGGACGGCGCCGCGAAGAACGTCGAAGGTCGATTGGTGACACGGACACAGCAGCAGATTTGAATGGGCCTCAAACATTCCAACCGCACATCCGGCGTGAGTACAGACGCGCGAATATGCGAGGTAACCCATGGGGGCCCAATTCGCGCGTTCTTTCGGCAGTTGCAGAAGGTGCGGGTCGACGCGAATCAGTACGGTTTGCGTCTGCTCCGATCCGATACTGCTTTCCGGAAAAACAGTCATCGAGCTTCCCACCTGAAGCGAATCGACTGTAAGCGCCTTTCCTCCCGCGGTCATCAAGCGTTCCCCGCGCTTCCAGACGGTCGTGAACAAGGCCTCGGCGGGATGGATTCTCGCCAACGATCGAAGCAGGGAAAAAGTGATGGCTGCAAAAAGTCCCACCGCCCCCGCGCCCATCCATTTCAGCAGGCTTCGTCGCTGAATATCTCGCACGCCTGACGAATAGACCTGCAATGTGCCCTCGCGCTCATCCCCGCTCGATGGCATCTGCTCCCGCGGGGCGACGACCAGCTCGCGCCGCATCATCCACTGCGCGTAAAGCACCAGCACCGCGCCGAAGCCCCCCAGGCACAGAGCCAGAGTCCCTCCTAAAAGTCGATTGCCGCCGCCTGTCCAGTAGAGAAACATGAATCCCACCCCGCCCGCCATTCCCACGGCGAAGGCTAGCAGGACGAGCGGAGTTCCCCATTTGCGGCGCCGGGCAACCTCCGCGTCGGTGTCGATTTCAAGCGTCTCGCTTTCGAGCTCTGGAGTACTGGCTGCAGTCTGCTTCGCTTCTTCACAAGGACAAGGCTGCGTTGCAATGGCGGGCCGACGCTTCTCCGTGACGGGTTTCGTTACTAACCTCTTCAGGAACTGCAATCCGAGCATCGATACCATAAGTGCAAGCGCGAGGACTCCGCCAGATGGTTTCTTCTCATCGCCGTCCGCGGCTAGTCCGGTTCCACCTGCAGATGCACTCTCCGCTGGCGCGTCATCGGCTTCCTCCGGTTTCTGCTGGCTCCGTTGCTCGTCCCCCATCATCCCTTACCTCCTTTTTCAATCCACATCGATAGCACGATCAACAGCAGCAGGGCCAAAAATCCGATGAATCCTTCGGCGGATGGCCCGTAAAAGTGCATGGTAATTCCGCCCGGGGCGGGTGGGTGCTGGGCAAACTTCACATAATCGACAATGGAGGCAAGCTGCTGATCGCTGAGGATCGTGGACGGAAACGACGGCATGGGTCCGGGTCCCCAGCGTATCGTTCCAGCAATGATTGCCGCCGACTTGTCCGTCAGCCCCGGGGCATTGATGTTTTCAAAGGCGAGCGCGCCTCCCCGCACGCTGGTTCGATGGCAGGCGGCGCAGTACATGCGGAACAGCCTGCCCCCATCGCTCAAATTGCCTCCCGTGAGGGGAATCACAGCGATGTGTTGGCTCACATAGGTGGCTACAGATCGCATCTCCGGGACGGAAAGCACGTATGCAAAGCTCGGCATGTGGCTGGGGCCAATTTCGACGGCGGCCAGGACCTGGCCTTCATTGTGCTCCGCTTGCAGAGACGGACCGGCAATACTGCTGACAGCGCTTCTTCCTTGTCCGATTTCGCCGTGACAAACGGCGCAGTGCTCGGCGAAGATCGCTTTTCCGTTAGGAGCTGCAGCGACAGCGCCTGGGCAATACGCAAGCGGGGCCGCGAAAGCAGTCACAAGGAAAACCCGAAAAACAAAACAGACAGAAGTCGAGTTTCTCGGCATTGGTCCTCGGCAACCCAGATGCATCCCAGGACTTTCACGGACAAATTTGATGCACGAATGAATTCTATGCATAAAAGCGCGGCAGGGAAACCACTGTCCAGTAAAATACATCTGAAAAAGCTTGTAATGAAAGCGTTGTGGCAAACCCGGATGATTTGACGGGGTTTTCTCGAACTGGGTTTCCTGATAAGCTGGGTTACTTGATTAGGGCGAATAAGGATTTGCGACATGAATCTTCGGGGCTGGCCGTCGATTGTTGTTTTTTCCATCGCGGCAGGACTGACTTCCGGA
>JBOGLY010000186.1:0-6438 GCA_050746425.1 Acidobacteriaceae bacterium | reverse complement strand
CGCGCCTACGGATGGCAGCGAGACGGCGGCATGGCGCAATATCTTCTCGCGGAAGAAAAGGACCTTGTATTCCTTCCGGAGGCCCTGTCGTATACCGATGGCGCCCAGGTGGCCTGTGGCTTTGCCACGGCTTATGAAGGACTACAGAAGGTATCGCTCAGCGGTAAAGATTCTGTTTTAATCACGGGGCTCGGACCGGTTGGTCTGGCAACCGCAGCCCTCAGCCGCAAGCTCGGCGCACACACCATAATTGGAACGGATGTCCTGGAAGAAAGGCTGGCATTGGCGACCCGCCTTGGTCTATGCGACTATGCGCTGCGATCTGATGGAGAATCCCTGCAACAGATCCGGTCGCTTACTGCCGGAGCCGGGGTAGACGTTGCCGTGGATTGCTCCGCGAATCCGACGGCCCGCTCGCTGGCAATTCGGGCAACGGGAAAATGGGGCCGGGTGCTTTTTCTCGGAGAAGGAGGTGCCGTCACTTTCAATCCATCTCCTGATTTGATGCATGACCAAAAGACCGTTTTTGGGTCCTGGGTGTCCTCCGTCTGGAGAACGGAAGAGCTGGTAGATCGGCTGGTAAGTTGGGGCCTGCATCCTGACCGGCTCGTCACTCACCGCTTTCCGCTCGATCGCGCGTCGGAAGCATACTCCTTGATGGCATCTGGAAAATGCGGCAAAGTCGCCGTCTGCTTCGATGAGGAATTTAAGGAAGACGCGTAAATTGTCTTCCTTCACCCAAGGAAGGCCATCGTATCAGCCGACAAGCCGCAGGTGTCTCGACATCGCTGCGCTCTCCTCGGAATACCAATCACTTTCAAACCTTTTATGGGACGACGGGCGATTGAGAGTGAATCGTCCTTACACTAATGATTCAGAACACCGGCTGTGGCATCGCTTTTATGGGCAGACACCCAGGAACGGTCGATTCATGCCGTATAGATGAGGTCGCGCAGCATCCGATCCCCTCTCCATCTGCTTTTCACGCGCAAGTGGGGCACGGTTTACGTATCTCCACGTCGATAGTTTGGCGATAACGAGATTGTTTGGGTGTGCTCCTCGATTCACGGAAGGAATCAATTCCGCCACAGCCCTATTAGCAGAGGAGTCGACGCGAATCGGCCCCATTTATTGTGCTTTCGCTCATATGGAGCTGAAACGTTCCGGAATTGGCGCGCAACATCCGGCAAAACCCCAAAAAATAGGTTGAAATCCCACGAAATACGGCTTATAACCAGAATCCCATGCTGGCGAAAGCCGGCGAACCAGGGATTTGGGGAAAACATGGCCGGTTCAGCTCATAAAAAAGTCGCACCTTCCATCTCCCCAACAGTGACGGCAAGTGGTACCCGCGCCAACCAGCGCCGGGCCGCACTGACTTTCTCCAACGCGCGACTGGTCGAGAACCAAAGTCACGGATGGGAAGCGCGCGAGGTTATGGACATCCGCCAGGCCGCGGACTATCTCGGCATCAGTTCCGACAGCCTTTACAAGTACGCCTCGGAGAAGACCATTCCAGCGTTCAAGCTGGGCAATCGTTGGCGCTTCAAGCGATCATTGCTGAATCGCTGGATGGAGCTCCAAAGCTCCACAGGATTAGCGCCGTCAGGCGAGAAAAGCGTCAAGCCCAGGCAGAAAAAACCCGTCAGCCGGGCACGATAACAATCAACCCACGGCATCCGCTGCCAAAATTGCCTCATTCCGACCCCGGTTATCCACCCTTCCACAGACCATGGCGCGAATCTGCACCAGTTCTGCGCCTTGTCCAATGTCGATCGGAATCCTACACTGGAAACCTCCGGTGGAAGGAGTCCACTCGATATTTCTTGAATTTGCGGTCATCGTCGCCTTCCGTAAACAACTCTCCAGCAAGTGTTTGGAAAGGTAATACAATGAGTAGTGGTATTGGCTTGACAGCCGCAACTAATAGAGGTACTTTCCCTCTACAGGCTCTTGCACCGTCTCAGCGAATCGTGAGAGTTGGAGGCGGATTACAGTACCCGAAAAACAACATAAACGGGAGACTTGAACGGCGAAACTAGCAAAGGGACCGTTCGCAAAGACTGCGCATCACCCGCAACACTTGAACCGAGGAGCCAAAAAGGCTTTAGACAAAAAAGCGGGTCCGGCATCCTACCCCGAAGAGGCCGAAACCGGCACTGAATCCAGAACCGCAGGAGACGCCAAAATGGCCGAAATAACCAAAACACAATCCCCCGCCGCAACCGCCAAAGCCGTTGAGTCTGCCCCCACGTCCAGAAATGGCGCACGTTCAGATGGAAGCGGTACCGGCCTGAAATTTGAGCGCTTCTTCAGCCGCCCGGGTGTATCGCCCTACGACGAACTCCAGTGGGAATTCCGCACCGCTTCGATCGTCGACTCGAAAGGAAACAGCATCTTCGAGCAGAAAGATGTCGAGGTTCCCGCGGACTGGTCGATGACCGCCACTAACATTGTCGCCAGCAAATATCTTCACGGGCAGATCGACACGCCGCAGCGCGAGACTGGTGTGCGCCAACTGATTTCGCGCGTGGCGGAGACCATTCGCGACTGGGGCATTGCCGGCGGCTATTTTCGGACCTCGGAAGATGCGGCTATCTTCCACGATGAACTGGCTCACATGCTGCTGAACCAGAAAGTCGCATTCAATTCGCCGGTGTGGTTCAACGTAGGCTGCGATCGGCTAGAACCGGACTCCGAGGCGCAGAACTGGCACTGGAATCCGCATACCTGCGGGGTCGAGTTTTCAGCGACCGGCTATCGCAATCCGCAGTGCTCGGCCTGCTTCATCAATTCCGTCAAGGATTCTCTCGATTCTATCCTGACCCTGGCCAAAACCGAGGGCATGTTGTTCAAGTGGGGCTCGGGCACGGGCACCAATCTTTCCAGTATTCGTGGATCGACCGAAGTCCTTTCCGGCGGCGGCACGGCTTCCGGTCCGTTGAGTTTTATGCGTGGGTTCGATGCGTTCGCCGGCGTGATCAAGTCCGGCGGCAAGACCCGCCGCGCGGCAAAAATGGTCATCCTGAATATCGACCATCCGGATATCGTCGACTTCATCGAGTGCAAATCGAAGGAGGAAGCGAAGGCCTGGACGCTGATGCGCGCTGGCTACGATGGCTCAGGCCCGGATTCCGAGGCCTTCACCTCGATATTTTTCCAGAACGCCAACAATTCCGTGCGTGTCAACGATGAGTTCATGCGCGCGGTGCTCAACGACAGTGAGTTTTCCACCCGCTCCGTCAAGGACGGTTCGCCGTTCAAAACCTACAAAGCCCGCGAACTGATGCACAAGATCGCGGAAAATACCTGGCACTGCGGCGATCCAGGCATGCAGTATGACACCACCATCAACAAGTGGCATACGTCAAAGAACACTGCCCGGATCAACGCCTCGAATCCGTGCTCGGAATACATGTTCCTCGACGATTCGGCATGCAACCTAGCCAGCTTCAATTTGATGAAATTCGTAACTCCCGCGGGCACATTCGATATCGCGGCCTATCGCCATGCCGTGGACGTTCTTATCACGGCGATGGACATCCTCGTCGACAACTCCGGCTATCCCACAGAAGCTATTGGACGCAACTCGCATGACTATCGACCGCTAGGCTTGGGTTATGCCAACCTGGGCGCATTGCTGATGGCGTTCGGCCTGCCATATGACTCCGATGCCGGCCGCGACTTTGCCGCGTGCCTCACCGCAATCATGTGCGGCCAGGCATATCTGCAATCCTCTCGCGTTGCCGAGCAATGTGCATCGCTTCCAGCAGCGACCCCGTTGACCCAGTCCATCGAGCGACAGGGAAGCGCATGTCCCGGTTTCTACGTGAACCGCGAGCCATTTTTAGACGTGATCCGGATGCATCGCGCGGAAGTCAATAAGGTTGGCCGCTCCCACCGCGGGCCAGAGCCGTTCAGCGTCCCTCAGCTTGATGAACTGATCGATGCCAGCCGCGATTGCTGGGACAAGGCGCTTGCCCACGGCGAAAAATATGGCTATCGCAATTCGCAAGTCACGGTTCTTGCGCCTACCGGAACCATTGGATTCATGATGGACTGCGATACCACCGGCGTTGAGCCTGATCTTGCGCTCGTCAAGTACAAGAAGCTGGTCGGCGGCGGCATGATCAAGATTGTGAACAACACCGTTCCCGCGGCGCTGTTCAAGCTTGGCTATAACAATGAAGATGTCGATGCCATAGTAAGTTATATCGACGCGACCGGCACCATTGAAGGTGCGCCCGGTCTCAAGCCCGAACATCTGCCCGTGTTCGATTGCAGCTTCAAGGCGTCGAAGGGCACGCGCAGCATTCATTACATGGGCCATGTCCGAATGATGGCGGCCACGCAACCTTTTATCTCCGGCGCCATTTCGAAGACGGTAAACCTGCCCAACAATGCCAGCGTCGAGGACATTGCGGAAGCTTATATCGAGTCCTGGCGTCAAGGGTTGAAGGCTGTAGCCGTGTACCGCGACGGCTCAAAAGGTACACAGCCGCTGAATGTAACGGACTCGGTAGCTAGCGGTGGAAACTCCGCGCTCGATGCGGTTGCCGAAAAACTGCTCGAATCCGTTGCAGCCCTGCCCGTAGATGTCGCTACCGTTGAAGCGCTGGCGACACAATTCGCGTCCCACCCAACGGATCGCGTTCAGCTTCCGGCCTCCAGACTGGCAACTCTGGCGCGCGCCGCTTTGCAAAACGCCGCCGGAGTTGTCCTGACCCAGCAGGATCCGAACGCGCCTCCGCGCACTGTGCGCCATCGCCTGCCGGAAGAGCGGCCGTCACTAACGCACAAATTTTCTATTGCTGGACACGAAGGCTACATTACCGTGGGTCTCTATCCCAACGGCCAGCCCGGTGAAATCTTCATCAAGATGGCAAAGGAAGGCTCGACCGTCAGCGGCTTGATGGATGCCTTCGCCACTGCGATTTCGTTATCGCTGCAGCATGGAGTCCCGCTCCGGGTGCTTTGCGAAAAGTTCTCGCACCTGCGCTTTGAGCCTTCCGGCTGGACCGGCAATGAGGAAATCGGTTTTGCCAAGTCCATCATGGATTACATCTTCCGCTGGCTGCAGTTGCGCTTTCTCTCTGGAACGCAGTTGCCCCTGTTTGCCGGTCTCGCGGCACAGGCCGCTGCGGCAGAAGCAGCAGATGAATTGGCAAAGCCCTTTGCTCCAGAGCAGCATCAGCCAGCGCGCGGCATGGGGGCAACAACCGCCCCGCAAGCGGGGATTCTGCCGGACTTGAACGCAAGCCATGCACAAGCCCAAACCAGCCTGCGAATAGAAGACCGCGGCCTAGTCCATGCCGCCGATGCCATGCGGAGTTTCGTCGACATGGGAGATGCGCCCACCTGCCATACTTGCGGCGCAATCATGGTTCGTAACGGTAGCTGTTACAAATGCGTCGAGTGCGGCTCGACCAGCGGTTGCTCCTGAGAAATCCCTAATCGAAACAGGGCCGCTGTGGGACACGGAGACGGGGCTGGACTATTTTGGGGCGCGGTATTATGCCTCCAACGCGGGCCGCTGGATGCTGCCGGACTGGTCGGCGGTGCCGGAGGCCGTGCCATATGCCGACCTGGCGAACCCGCAGACGCTGAACCTGTACACGTATGTGGGCAACAATCCGCTGGGCGCCGCCGATGCCGACGGCCACCAGACGGTGAGCAGCAACGGCCAGCCCTGCGGCGCCTATGGATCGATTAATTATGCAGGAGGCGAAATAGGCGGCGGACCTATATCCGCCACCGTGCCCTGCACTGCGCCGGACAACGGCCCATACAGTGCGGATAATGGCGAAGGCCAGGAGTGGGCCACCGACACCGCCCAATCCGCCATCCAGGGACTGGCCCAACAGCAGAACAACAACACGAGCAACTCGCCGACTATAGACAAGAACGCAACTGCCAACTACATGGACAAACACGCGCACGGCACGGGGGAATATACGGGCCAATGTGCAGCGGCATGTCGTCGCGGGCTGGAAGCCGGAGGCCTGAATACTGCGGGGCATCCGGCCACCGCAAAGGGGTGGGCCGGATTTCTGGAGAAGCTTGGGGTACCGGTCGTTGCGCGCGATACGTTGAAGGGTTACACGCCACAGACAGGCGATGTCGCCGTCTTTCAGGGAGGAGGACGAGATAAGAGCGGGCACATGGAAATATACACCGGTAAAGGTGGCTGGGTCTCGGATACGAAGCAGCCCCGCTTTATGCCACGCCACGATTACCCCGGTGGATTCACGATCTTCCGCTTCTCGAACGAGTGAATTGCGGGGCGAAAAAGGTGCGAGTCAGAAAGCCGACTAATGGAGTGTGAGGACGGGACGATGAGAGGATTCTTGCTGAAGGCTAGTTGCGCGTTGGTTTTTGTGACCTTGCCGTACTGCCTGGGAGCACAGGCTAAAACCATGAGCGAGGGTCACGATTCCT
>JBOGLY010000185.1:0-6439 GCA_050746425.1 Acidobacteriaceae bacterium | reverse complement strand
GCCACGACCGCGGCGCTAAGGTGATCGCGCGCGCGCTGCGCGATGCCGGCATGGAAGTCATCTACACCGGCCTGCGCCAGACGCCGGAGATGATCGTGAACGCCTCCATCCAGGAGGACGTGCATTGCATCGGACTTAGCATTCTTTCCGGCGCGCACAATGCGCTTGTGCCTCGATTGATGTCGCTACTGAAGGAGCGCGGCGCCGACGACATTCTTGTCGTTCTAGGCGGTACAATTCCCGCGCAGGACATCGAATTCCTGAAGCAGCAAGGTGTCGCCGCCATTTTCGGCCCCGGAACGCCGCTCGAAACCACAGTCGAATTTATCCGCGCCAACGTCAAGCCGCGTGGCGTTGCCGTCTAGCTGCTGAGGGGAAAAGGATAGCTTCTAACAGTTACGCCTTTCATATTCCGCACATTGCCTGCGCCAAACTGACGTAATTTTCTGTGGAAAATTCCGGAAATATTCACTTGCAAATCGCAAGTATACTTGCTAGATTTTCGCATATTACTTGCAAAATGCAAGTAATATGCGGGTACCTTGCCCTGTGACTGAAAAACGAAAAACGACGCTCCGTTCCGAATGCCCGGTCAGCGTCTCGCTTGAAATATTTGGCGATCGCTGGTCACTTTTGATCGTGCGCGACATGATGGTGCGCGGTTATCGCACCTTCAAGGAGTTTCAGGAATCCGGCGAAGGCATTTCTTCGAACATCCTTACAGACCGTCTTAGGTCCTTGGAAGCAGCGGGCATCGTCGTTCCAGAGCCTGAAGAGAAAGATGCGCGCCGCGTGAATTACCGGCTTACGCAGAAAGGAATTGACCTTGCCCCGGTAATGCTGGAACTGCTGATATGGGGTGCAAAATACGAGTCGACAGCAGCGCCGTGTGAGTTTATCGTGCAGATGGAAAACTGCCGCGAGCAGGTGCTGGCCGAAACCCGCCGTCGATGGAGAGAGCGCGATCCCACGCCGCTGATTCCGAAATTCGACGAAACATCGAAGCACTTTGCAGCACAGAAAAATAATCGGAGGAAGGGATGAGCAAAGTACGTGTGTTGGTAGGCACAAAAAAAGGCGCATTCGTTTTGACGGCGGATGGCAAACGCAAAAATTGGGAGGTACAAGGTCCGCATTTTGGCGGCTGGGAGATGTATCACCTGAAAGGATCGCCTGCCGATCCCAATCGCCTGTATGCATCGCAAACAAGCGGTTGGTTCGGTCAGTTGATCCAGCACTCCAACGACGGTGGCAAGACATGGGAACCGGTGAATAACAAGTTCGTCTACGATGGCGTTCCGGGCACGCATCAGTGGTATGACGGCACGCCTCATCCGTGGGAGTTCAAGCGGGTGTGGCACCTGGAGCCGTCGCTTACCGATCCCGATATGGTCTACGCCGGAGTCGAAGACGCGGCGCTGTTTCGCTCGACCGACGGCGGGCAGTCCTGGGAAGAACTTTCCGGCTTGCGCAAACATGGCACCGGCCCGCGCTGGCAGCCGGGCGCGGGCGGACTGTGCCTGCACACGATTCTGCTTGATCCTTCGAATCGCAACCGCATCTACATTGCGATTTCCGCTGCCGGCGCGTTTCGCACCGACGATGGCGGCGTAACCTGGAAGCCGATCAATCGCGGACTACATTCGCAGTACATCCCGGACCCGAATGCGGAGGTCGGGCACTGCGTGCATCACATCGCGATGCATCCTTCGCGTCCGGGCGTTTTGTTCATGCAGAAACATTGGGATGTGATGCGCAGCGACAACGGCGGAGATTCCTGGCAGGAGGTCAGCGGCAATCTGCCGACGGACTTCGGTTTTGCGATCGACGTTCATGCGCATGAACCGGAGACGCTCTACGTGGTGCCTATCAAGAGCGATTCGGAGCATTATCCGCTCGATGGAAAGCTGCAAGTATTTCGCAGCCGCACCGGCGGAAACGAGTGGGAACCCATGACAAAAGGCCTGCCGCAACGCGACTGTTTTGTAAACGTATTGCGCGACGCGATGTCGATCGACTCTCTCGATGAGTGCGGCGTTTATTTTGGAACCACGGGAGGTCAGGTCTATTGCTCCGCCGATGCGGGAGATAGCTGGAACCCGATTGTGCGCGACCTTCCCGCCGTTCTTTCAGTTGAGGTGCAGACGCTGCGATGACGGGAACGACGGTCCGTGTCGAATTGCCGGCGCACTTGCGAACGCTGGCGGGAGTTGGACACGAGGTGACGCTCGAAGTGGAGGGCATGGTCACGCTGCGATCCGTACTCGACGCGTTGGAAGCCCGCTATCCCATGCTGCGCGGAACCATTCGCGATCAGGTGACCCAGCAGCGACGTCCGTTCCTGCGATTTTTCGCCTGCGAAGAAGACCTTTCCCATGAATCGCCGGACGCGGCACTGCCAGAAGCCGTTGTGTCAGGAAAGGAACCGTTGATTGTGCTGGGGGCCATTGCTGGAGGGTAGGAGTCAAGTTCGAATGAAAATTGTGACGATCATCGCGCGAATACTTCTTGGGATCATTTTTTTGATCTTCGGACTTAACGGATTCTTCAACTTTCTTCACGGTACTCTGCCGGGAGGGATGGCAGGAACATTCCTCCGCGTGCTCATGCATTCTCATTACGTCTACTTCGTATCTGGAATTCAGGTGATTGCTGGGTTTATATTGCTGATCGATCGCTATGTTCCGCTCGCAGTCGTCCTGCTTGGCGCTGAGGTTGCCAATATCCTCATATTTCACTTAACGATGGAACTGGCGGACATTCCGCTGGCAATTGTCATTGCGATTTTATGGGCGATAGTTGCCTGGAGAGTCCGCGCGAATATTGCGCCGCTGTTCGCGGCGAAAGCAGAATGCGAAGCGCGACAAAAGTTGTAACGACACATCTTTGTAACGACACATCTTAAGGTTCAAGGTCGATCAAAGGAGACTTCACTATGCAGGTGAATCCATATCTTCTGTTCAATGGCAACTGCGAGGCAGCGTTCAAATTTTACGAAAAACACCTCGGCGGAAAAATCGAAAGCATGATGAAGCACGCGGGTACGCCCGCGGAGGCGCAGACTCCGCCGGAATGGCGCGATAAGATATTGCACGCACGCATGACCATCGGCGGGACTGTAGTGATGGGCTCGGACGCGCCCCCGCCGAACTATCGCACGCCGGAGGGTTTTTCCATGTCGCTGAACCTGAAGGATGCCGCGGAAGCGGACCGCATTTATCAGGCCCTGTCGGCAAACGGGCAGATCCGAATGGCGATACAGAAGACATTCTGGGCGACGCGGTTCGCTATGTTTACCGACCAGTTCGGCACACCGTGGATGATCAACTGCGAATAAGCCGCTATTGCGGCGGAGGGCCAAGCGAGACCTGGACGAAGTCGTCGGGTCGAATGAATTTCGCAAATGCCGCTCGTACCTGGTCCGCAGTCAGCGAGAAATAGCGGCGTGCCGCCAGTTCCGGCTCGTCCAGCGGCAAACCAATCACCGCGCGATTCAGCAAGCCGCCGGCGACGCTGCTTTCGCTGGCCTCCGCCAACGGAATTTGCCGCAGTACCAGCGCCTTCGCCTGCTGCAACTCGCCTTGCGCCACATCCGTCGTTTGCATATCCCGCAGGTCGCGCAGGATGAGCACGTTCGCCTTTGTAATGTTCGTAGGAAGCGCCCCGTAGGTGACGGAAAAAATTGTCCTGGTCTTTTGGGCGCTCAGGGCGTTCGAAATGAAGTACACGTAGCCGGTCTTCTCGCGCAGGTCGCGATAGAGCCGTGTGGCATAGAATCCGCCACCGAGCACGTGATTCCCAAGCTCAAGCGCGTAATAGTCTGGATCGAATCGATTCATGGGCAGCTCTTCGGAAAGAGAAACACTGTCCTGAATACGAGTGGGGTCAGGCACATCGCTGGCCGCGGGACGATTGCGGGGGACCGGCGGCAGATCGACCTGGGGTTTCGGTCCGGTCGCTTGCCAATCGCCAAAATCCTTTTCAATAGCAGCGCGCGCTTCCGCCGGAGTAATGTCCCCAATTATCACAATGGTGGTCAGGTCTGGACGAAATACCTTTCCGTAGTAACTATGGATATCATTCAGGTTTAGAGAGTCGACGGTTTGCGGAGTCGCCTGGCGCAGCGACGGATCCGAAGGCGGCACCAACCCTTTTGTCCGCGCGAGCTCGGCGCGGTATTGCGGACTCTTCAGCAGATCAGCCACAGCTTGCGATGTCTGCATCTGGACAATTTTGAAAGCGGGCGCGGGCAACGCCGGATGCAATTCATTGTCGGCGAGCAGAAACAGTCCGCGGTCGAAATATTTCTTCAATACCTGTAAAGAAAAATCGGGCCCCGCGGATTCATTTGCGCCAATGTCGTCGAGCGCCTTCTGAAAAGCAATCCGGTTGAGCGTGGTTGTCCCGTAGGAAAACAGTCCTCCCAGCACGTCATCGACTCCATCCTGACCGGCAGGAGTTTCCAACTCCGCGCGATGACGGATCCGGCCCATCACTGTGACGGTTGGAGTCGTTGTGTCGGTTTGGACAATCAGGCGAATGCCGTTCGGCAGCACAGTGTCGGAAGGATTCAGGTTCCATTTCGGTATCGCCAGCGTGCCGAGTTGTTTTTCCGCCCAGGGAGGCAACGGCACCGGCTTTGTAGGCGCGCTGGTAACTTTTTCGCCGCCGCCAAATCCCTTGCCTGCGACTGGCCCACCAGAGGGTTGCGGCTGCAGCGTTCCGACGATAGCGTTCTGCTCTACGAGATATTGCTTCGCAACTCGGTTCACATCCGCGACCGTAACCTTTGCGATGGCGTCCACATCCTGCTGCGGAGAAGTGCGGCCCTCGCTGACGACGGCCTGCGACCATAGGTTCGCCAGGCCAGGAATCGAGTTGCGATTGAACTCCGCGGAAGCGATCTCGCTGCGCTTCGCAGCCGCGACCAGGTCTGGGCTGACACCGTGCGTGGCGTCCTGAGCCAGCAGGGTGCTAATTGTCTTGTCCATGGCAGACACATCGGCGTTGGTGGGTAACACCACATAAGCCATGCCCATGGCCGCTTTGCGATAGGTCTCTTCCGTCTGAAAACCGGCCGCCAGCGCTTTGCCGTCAGCAACCAGTTGGTAGATTGGCCCGCGTTGGCTCGACAATACATCCGCCAGCACCGTGGCCGCGGCATAGTCTGGGCTGTCTGAACCGGGCATACGAAAGGCGATGATGCCGACGATGTACGGATAATCGCTGGGGAGGGTGAAGGTCTCCGGTTTAACGGGACGCAGATCGATCTTCGGGCGCGGCGGCAGAGCGCGGCTGGGAATTGCGCCATAGAGTTTCTTAATTGTGGCGATGGTCGCTTGCGGTTCTACATCGCCGGCGATGACCAGGGTTGCGTTGTTAGGCGCATACCATTTCTCGTGAAACTCTTTCAGCATCGCGGCAGTTGTCGCATCGAACGATGACTTAGTGCCCAAGGGATCGTGTTCGTAGGGCGTGCCGGCAAACAGATCGTGATTGACGCGGGTGATCAGCTTGTACATTGGATCGGAAAGGTCCCGCGCCACCTCCTGCTCAATCGCGGGACGCTCTTCAGTCCATTGCGCGGCCAGGTCGCTGGCACCTTTCATGCAGTCGGAATCGGCATGGAGCGCGATATCCAGATCGTGCGCGGGGACAGTCTCGAAATACTGCGTAATATTTTGCTGGGTGTCCGCGTTGTTATCGCCGCCGAGCTGGGCGAAGATTGCCGCTGTCTGGTCTGCCGTGAGTCCGTCGCAGCCGCGAAACATCATGTGCTCCTGGGCATGCGCCATTCCGGGAAATCCAGCGGGCGTTTCGTCGCCGCCGACGCGGTAGTTGTCATACACCGTAACGGCAGGCGCCAAAGGGTTGCGAACGATGATGATCTGAAGGCCATTTTTCAGCGTGGCGCGCGTGACGTTGGGCTCGGCTGAGGAAGGAAGTACCGCCAAAGGCAGTAAAAGCAGAAGAAATACTAATTTTTTGGGCATGGCTGTTGTCTTTAGTGCAGCGGATGCTAGACGATTTTACGTTACGACACAGTGGCGGCATTGGCAAGGCGTGAGCAGATCCCAGCAGCGCGCCACGTATCAAATCGGCAGATCTCCGGGAGTTGGGTTCGGCGGTATTGTCCAATCTTGAGCGGCGGGTGCAGAGGTTGCGACAGGAGGCGCGGAAACTGGACCGAATCCTTCCTTGCGGACGCGAAGATCGTAATAGCAGAGGGCGGTGGCGACTCCCATGACCGCCATTACGAACGCACCCACCAGAATGCTGAATATACCCAGCAATAGAATCATCACGGTAGCAATTTCGGGATTTACAGCGACATGGGCGCTGAACGGATGCTTCAGGATCAACTGCAACGGAACCGTGACAGCATCGACTGCAAGATAAAAGAAAAAGATTCCCACGCCCAGGGCGTACAGTCTGCCCT
>JBOGLY010000184.1:0-6488 GCA_050746425.1 Acidobacteriaceae bacterium | reverse complement strand
GGGTTAGGTTGGCGCGGGCACGACCGCTCCCATGATTGCAAAAAGAGCAAAGGATGGGGCACCCAGGATTGGGCCCATTCGCAAAATCATGGTTGCGTCTGGATTCCAAGTTCTTTCGCGATCTCGCCATCTTTCAGTTTCTCGACTGCCTCGTTGAGCGTCATCGAAAGCGGAGTCGGTTTGTAGTCGCTGGTAATTTCATCCTCCTGCTCATTGATGCTTTTGAAGATCAGCATGTGGCCGGAGATATGCACGTGGGTCTGGGTGATTTCCCAGATACCGGGAGCCACCTGCGAGCGGACGACGCGGAAGGTTCCACCCTGGTCCATCTTTCCAAAGAGACCCCAGCCGAACTCCACGGTCTGGATCAGCGTTCCACTCAGCACCTTCAAGCGTTTTTGCTGCGCATCCACTACCATCTTGCCGGCCATCGCGGCAAAGATACGCGAAGCATAGGTTGGGGGCTGGAAGGCAGGATTAGGTTTGAAATTCAGCGTGATCTCGCCATTCGATTCTCCCCCGTAGCTCCAGAGAAAACCATCGGGCAGCATCTTCATCAGCGCAACGGCCTGCTGATCGTCGTGCGCCGCGCTTCTGCGTTGTCTGGCAAGGACCGATGGGTCGGTGAGGACCCTCTCCATGCGCGCATCGTCTTGCGCCCGCTGCTGCGGGGTGAGCGGATGGCCATTCAATTCAATCAATCTGGAAGCGGTGCCGCCCGGCGTTTCGACGACAAGCTTGACTGTGCTCCTGGCGGGCACAGTATCTGCGTCCCGATACATCCAGTGAGAATGGTCGTTTTTGTTGGCAGCGAGTTCGTTATTGATGACCTGCTGCACTAAATCCTGCGGAGAGACTGGCTGCGCAACCGCAGGCCAGCCAAAACCGGTCAGCAGAAAGCAAGACAGCAAGGCAATTTTTGAGCGCCACAAAGATCTCGCCGCGGGGGCCGCGGTCCGAACAGGCTTCCATCCAATTGAAACTCGCAAGCCTACCTCTCTGTTGTCTCCATTGTTACCATACAGCGGCCTTGGTAGCGGCGGTGGTCCAATGCTGGTACCAGTTTTCCCGCACGGTAAAGTTGGGGACCGTCCTGCCGGGCCGGGCGAGCAGAATCTGATACAGCTCAATGTCCCCCTGCTGGAAGGCGTATGCCGAACCAGCCATGTAAAGCAACCAGATGCGGTAGGTGCGCTCGGAAACTGTTTTCAGCACGGTCTCGGCGTTCTTGCGCAGGTTGTCGACCCAGAGTCGTAAAGTTTGCTCATAGTGGATGCGAAGGTTGTCCACGTCTCGAACTTCAAAACCGACGGATTCAGCCGCTTCCAGCACCTCGCCCAACGTGACAAGCTCTCCATCCGGAAACACATACTTGTCGATGAAAGAATCTTTTGCGGGAGAAGAGGTAGCGGAGCGGGCGATGCCGGCATTCAAAAACAGTCCATCCGGAGAAAGCATTCGCCGGACAACGCCGAAATACTCGCGCAGGTTTTTGAGGCCAACATGCTCGAACATGCCGACGCTGGAGATCTTGTCGAAGCGCGTGGGAAGCTCCGGAATCGTACGATAGTCGCGCAATTCCACCTTGCATTTGTCCTGGAGCTGGGCACTGGCAATCCTGCTTGCTGTCACCGCGGCCTGCTCCTTGCTGAGCGTGATGCCGTGAGCGTCCGCGCCAAAGCGCGAAGAGGCGTGGAGCAGCAGGCTGCCCCAGCCGCAGCCGATATCCAGGAAACGCTCGTTGGGCGCGAGTTGGAGCTTGCGGCAGATCAGCTCGAACTTATTTTCCTGGGCGCAGTCCAGACACTCCTCCGGGCCGCGAAAATATGCGCCGGAATAGGCCATTGTGGGGCCGAGCCAGGGGCGATAAAACTCGGCGGGAAGATCGTAGTGATAGGAAATTGCAGCACGGTCCCGCTTCATGGAGTGGCGTCGCCCATTGCGAAACCATTGCGCCAGGTCGGATGAAGAGCGCCAAAGCGCGCGCACAATATGGTGACCGGTGTTTCCGGCGCGTTGAAATAAATGCCGGACGGCGGGGAAGGCCGCGAATATATCGCCCTCCATGTCAATGTCCTGATTGATGTAGGATTCGCCCAGCGTGCGCTCGGTAGGGTCTTTCAGCAGCGCGTGCCAGGCCGCTGTGGAGTTGATCACAAATGTGCATTGCGGCGGGCTGGCCTGCGAGGAACACCACTGCCACCCATCGGAGCTGCGGATGGCAAAACAGGCGCCGGAGTAATCGCGGAAAAGATCCTGAAATAGCCGGGTTCGTTGCGCGTGGTTCAAAGCAGAAAGCACGGTTCCCCCTCCTGTGCAATTCGGTCGATAGCTCGATCGCGGCAGTGGAGGACCCAATGCTACGGACCGAAAACAATCCTCAAGAATAATGGTCTACCACTCGATGTAGAGAATCAACTGAGAACTGCGGTTGCCTTACGCTGTAAATATAGCAGGCGTTTAAATTTGCGAACGATTGTCGCGGATTGCCTGACTCCTTGACCTGGGCGCCACTTCCTTTGCGGAGCAAGGGTGAGACGAGAATTCTCTCGCGCCAAAAATAACCTGGGTGCCCCAGGTCTGGATTCTGAGACCTGGGATTGTTCGCGCCCGCTGAATCTGGGTGCCCCATCCTTCGGCGGTCTTATCGCAAAGTGTGGCACACTCCAAATCCCCGAAAAGTGGAAAGAGATTGGAACTTGCCCTGCAAAAGTTTGCGCATGTCTCAGGTTTTTCCGCAGACGCAAACGCCAGAAACCCTTCGATTGCTGGGCTTTTGTAAGATTTCCACCTGACCCTCAATTGGCCCTCGAAATGCCTTTAGTGCCAACACGAGTAAACTTTCGGGGGCCACTCATGAACCTGCTGCGCAACAAAGGACTTTTGGCAATTCTTCCCGTCTTGATGATCTCCACCCTTGCGGTGGCGACCGCCCATGCGGACACCACGGACCTGTTCACCCTGGCGGACCACAACAACAAGCAAGTCATCACCTTCGATCTCTTCAGTTCTCCAACTCCGTCGGCTCTCAATGCAAGCTGCGAATCGGGTCTGTCGGGAGAGTTTTGCATCGACTCAGTCGCGGTCGACATTAACGGCAAGACTACGTCGAATAACGTCGAATTTTTCGATAGCAGCCAAGACGGCGGGTTGGCCATCGACGCTAACGGTACAAAATACGACTTCATTCTTGACCAAACCGGCGATCAATTGTTTAGCGGCACTGTGGGGTCGCCAACCTTCCTGCTGGGCGAATACGCTTTGACCAACGTTGACAGCACCTATAACAAATTCGACAAGGATTTTAGCCTGGACATTACCGCATCGCCGATTCCGGAGCCGCCTACACTGCTGCTGCTGGGAACCGGTTTGATTGGTCTGATCGGCTTAAGCGTCTTCCGTCGCCGCGAGACGGCCTGATTCCCTGACCTGGATGCCCCGCATCTCGTCCGCTGCCGCGGAGGAGATGTGGGGTTTGGTATCGCCCATCCGCCTCAATCTATCGACGATGAAAGTCTCGCCGTTCTCACAATCCTAGGTATCAAAAACGAGATCCGTTCGACTCGGTCGCCGCGGCGACCTCGCTCTGGGCAGGCTCTGGGGCACCCGGATTTCTCCGACGCTTGCAGAAGAAATTCGCCTTAGGAGATGAGCGCGACAGCAACCAGGGCTGCGGCCATTCCAATTGCCTGACGGCGGCTGGTGCGCTCCTTCAAGAGCCACATGGCCAGCAGGATGGTCGAAGCAGGATAGAGCGACGAGAGCACTGCGGCCACATCCAGCCTGCCGATGCGAGTGGCGGCGACGAAAAAGAAATTGCCGCCGGTATCGCACAGGGAGGAAAGCAACGCAAGGGCTATTCCAATCTTCCATGGCCTGGAAATGTCTTTTTGCCGACTTGTATTTAGCTCCTGGGCAACGCTACGCGAGATGGGCGCGAGCGACGCCTGCGGTTGCATGAAATGGTCGCGGCTAAACAGAAATCCACCCGCGATTGCCAGCGTCAGACTGCCCACGCGCGATGCCGCCAGCGGCCAAAGAATGCCGCCACTGTTTGCCAAACGAAGTGCGATCAAAAAAACGCCAAAGCCAACTCCGGCGACTACCGCCAGCACAAGTTTCTTGCCCTGAGCTTCGACGGGGCTTTTTCCGGGACCAGACGGGCTGCTGATAAGCCAGATGGCTCCTGCGGCAAGGACAAATCCTCCAAGTTGCCGCGCGCTCGGAGCGCCAATCGTGGTCAGCGAAAATGCGACAGGAAGCGCCGCTGTCAGCAGGCCGGTCACCGCCGCCGTGGTGCCCATGCTGCCCAGCGAAAGCGCGTAATCGCAGACCAGCAGAGCGGTACCCCCGGCAAAGCCGGAAATCAATCCAAAAGCCAGAATGCGTTCATCTGGCCGGGGTTGGTGCAGCAGGCTGGCAATCAGCAGTAGCGCCACCAGGCTGGCACCGTGGGAGATTGCAAGCAGCCAGTATACCCGCAGGTAGCGCGCGCCGAGTCCGCCGGCAAAATCCGCCGCCCCCCAGATCAGGGCCGCGCTGATGCCAAGGACACTGGTCGCCGCCGTTGCCGTCATGCGACGCTATTGGTTGGCCGTGGCGGTTGGGTAGTAGCCCTGCTTGGCGATTACGGTCACGTTCGGCAGCAGCACGCGCACTTCAATCTTGCGGAAGCGGCTGTCAAGCACGGAAATGTGGCTGTAATAGCCCAGCGTGTATTGGTTCCGGACCTGACCGGCGATTCTCGAGAAGCTGGCTTCAATGGCGTTGCGAGAAAGCTCCGCGTCGAGAATGCCGCCCGTCGCCGCGGCGTATTTCGGCAGCAAATTGTCTGCCATCTGCCAGGGGATGTGGAAGCGATCGAGAAATCCCAATACTGGCATCGCAGACTCGCCCACCAAGGTTCCATCCACCGCGATTTGGTTGGTCAGCAGATACCGCACAACTTCCTTATACGAAGCCGTGCTGCCCTGGTTCTTGCCATCGCTGATAACGTAGATCATCTTCCGTCGTCCGCGTCCGCGTTGCGAAAGGTCAGTAGCCGCCCGCAGAATCGCGTCGTTCAGCACATAATTTTCTTTGGGAATGATGCCGATGAAATTGCCGTCGTGCATCGGGGTCACATTTGGATCTACCATTTGCCCGTTGATCGTAGGGCCTTCCGCCATGGGTCCGGTATTGCTGGGGACTTCCATATAGCGGCCCGGCGATTTGACGCGCTGGAGCGTTGCCATCAGTCGATCGCTCTGCGCCCCGGTAAACCCGGTCGCCTGGGAAACGTGGGTTGCGTAGGTATACACCGCGACCTCATCGTATGGAGCGAATGCGCCCTGAAAGGCGCTCAACGCTTCATTTACTTTCTTCATGGTGTCGGAGGGCAGGTTCTGATCGATGACGAACGCCACCGACAGCGGAAAGGGGTCCTCGGTAAAGAACGTAATGCGCTGCTGGACGCCATCTTCATAGACCTGAAAATCGTTGTAGGTCAGGCCGGGCAGCAGCGCGCCGTGGGAGTCTTTCACGGTGACCGGCACGAGGACAAAATTGACGCGCGTCCGCATGGTGTAGGTGGCGACCGACGGACCCTCGCCCTTGGGTGGAATCACCGGAGGTGGAACCTTGGACGGCGCAGTTTGCGTTTGCGGGCTGGTTGAGCCCGCTTGACCTGGCGCGGGTGTTCCGGAAGTGCTGGTAGCCGGGGGTGCGCCTTCTCCTGGAGTTACATCCCGCAACAGGTTTCCGAGTTTCAAAGATGAAGGAGGCGACGCATACGAGGGGCTGCCGGGCCCCTGCTGGGCCTGTTGTGGCTGCGGCGTTGGCGCCGTTGCGTTCTGCTGGCCGGAATTTGAGCCATCGGAAGTGGGCGGATTCGCCGCTTGTTGCTGGCCATCCTGCGCGTGGAGTTGTGGCGCCACAAGCCAAAGCAGGCAGGCAAACAGTCCGACCCCAAATTTCATCATGCCCCTGCCCGAGGGCTGGGCAAAGCTGTTGCTTCCAATCATGAAATGTCCTGATCGCATCGATTCCGCATTTTTACGGGATTTCCGTTCTTGTTCCTTTCATTGTACGGTGGGAAGCAGAAAGTACCCAACCGAGTTGTCAATGTGCGCGATACTCTTTGGGAGCTGAAGCCATTACGATTGCGGATCAAGCATGTCAAGACGGCCAATCGCTGTAGTTTGGAGAAGCACGGCGCGGGTGCATTGGTTTCCGGCTTTGCTTCTGATTGTTGCGTCCTACGCGGGAATTTCCAGGGCGCGCGCGCAACTGGCGCCAGAGCCTGATGCTCCGCCGAGCGAGACGGTGCCGGAGCAATCTTCGCCCCAACGGGAATTTCAATCGCAACCGCAGTCTCACCCGCCCGCGAGGGTTCAGCGACCAGCGGAGTCTCGGCCGAAGACGAACTCGGACTCCGCATCACACGGCGCACTACCGGAGAGCCGCAATACTCAAGTCGGAAGCGTCAATCCACCGATCGGGCCAACGGC
>JBOGLY010000183.1:0-6492 GCA_050746425.1 Acidobacteriaceae bacterium | reverse complement strand
AAACATTTGTCCGCACCCAGATGACCCCCGCCGACCTGATCGCAATCCTGCGATTTGCGGGTGGCTCCGTCGATGTGCTGCAGGACTTTACGGCAAACCGCAATCGTCTGCTGAGTATTCTGCAGACGATGATTGTAGGCGAGGGGCAAGGCTCAGTGGAGTCCATCGAAGACGCCAGCAGTGCCGATACCGGAGCAGCTTTCGGTCAGGACGACAGCGAGTTCAACATCTTCAACACCGACCGGCAGCTTGCGGCGCTACAGACCGCTGCAAGAATGCTGGGGCGAATGAACGAGAAGAAGTCGCTCATCTACTTTGCCAGCGGCATGCGCCTGAATGGCATCGACAACCAGGCACAGTTGCACGCAACCGTCGATGCCGCCGTTCGCGCAGGAGTATCGTTCTGGCCGGTAGATGCGCGCGGGTTGGTGGCACAAGCTCCGCTGGGCGATGCGACCCAGGGCTCGCCGGGCAATGCCGGCGTGTATTCCGGGACCGCGGCGCAGGCAGTGACGGATAACTTCCAGAAGTCGCAGGACACCATGTATGCGCTGGGTGGGGACACCGGCGGCAAGGCGCTGTTCGACAATAACGACTTGACCCGAGGCATCGTGCAGGCGCAGCAATCGATTTCGGACTATTACATCGTGGGCTACTACACGACGAATACCGCGCAAAATGGCCGGTTTCGGCGGGTGAAGATCACGGTGAACTCCGCGCCCGACGCCAAACTCGAATACCGCCGCGGCTACTATGCGAACAAGGTATTCAGCAAGTTTACGGCGGTGGACAAGGAGAGACAGCTTGAGGACGCACTCATGCTCGCCGATCCAATCACTGATCTCACGATCGCCATGGAGATCGATTATTTCCAACTCGATCGCGCCGAGTATTTCGTGCCCATCATCGTGAAGATTCCCGGCCGGGAGCTGGCGCTGGCTAAGCGATTCGGGGCCGAACACACGCTGATTGACTTCGTTGGCGAGGTAAAAGACGAGACCAGCGGCATGACGGTCAGCAATGTTCGCGACAATGTCGACGTCAAGCTAAGCGATGCCACTGCGGCGGAACTGGCGCGGCGTCCAATTGAGTACGACTCCGGCTTCACTCTTTTTCCCGGAACGTATTCCATCAAGTTTCTGGCGCGCGACGACGATACCGGACGAATCGGGACCTATCAAACCTCCTTTGTTATTCCCGATCTGAACAAAGTGACGAAGCGCGTTGCTATCAGCTCGGTGGTCTTAAGCAGTCAGCGGATCGACCTACGAGACTCGCTGTTTAACGCCACCAAGGGTAAGCAGGAGTCCAAAAACGAGATGGCCAATCCGCTGGTCGAGGACGGATACAAACTTATCCCGAGCGTCACCCGCGTCTTCAGCACCCAGAACGAGATGTACGTCTATCTTCAGGCGTATCATCCAAGCCCGCGTGTTGCAACAGACGCGAAGGCCGCCGGTCCTCGGCCTGCCGAGACCGCCGCTCCGCTCTTTGCATACGTAACCTTATATCGGGACCAGAAGAAAGCGCTGGACACCGCCCCTATCGCGGTGATGCCAGAAGCGGGCAGCCGGCTGGGCATCGTACCGCTCAGCTTCCACGTCGGTCTGGGCAAACTTGCGCCTGGAAAATATCAGTGCCAGGTGAGCGTTCTTGATCCTGCGGGACATCGAGCAACATTTTGGCAAGCCCCAATCATGCTGGTGCACTGACACATCGTGCAACTTGCGGAAGGGTTCGGCGATAGGCCCCAATCCACATCCCTTTGCTGCCCAGCAGTGTCAGGCTGACATCATCAGGACGGAACTCGTCGACCAGTGCATCCCCTGCGCATTAGATTGCGTGCGTTCGGTAGCCTGCCCGCGGTTTGGTTCAAAAACCGATGGCAAATGAGCGAGAACCGTCTGACCTGCAAATGCCTGCATCGAAACAGGCAAATACCAGAGTGAGTAGAACAGCGATTGTCCAGAGCGCACGAAGCGTATAAACGCTGTTACCAAATATTGGCTGAAAGTTTTACTCAGAGATTCTCTGTGATGGCGAATATTGGCAATTGCCCGCAAAAATCACGCGACTTCGCCCCGCAAGACAGTGACGGATGCTTTGGGGAGCGTGAACACCGTTTGCGCAGAGGCATCGACTGACGAAACCACAGGTGGCAAATCTGGATCGGCGTGAGCCGTAGCATCCGCACCGTGCCAGACGTATTGTTCGCTGCCGAATGTGACTATGCGAATTGTGCCCGAAAAGTGCCCGGTGGCACCACTGTTTTCAAAAGCGATTCGAACTGGATGAGCGTTGTCTCTGTCTTTGTTGATGAGCAGCAAGGCCCAATTGCCGTCCGGCCGCCGAACGGCATAGCTCGTGACAAGAGCGTTTCCGGCAGCGTCTTCGATTCCGACATCGACAGAATAGAGATGATGCATGCCGGTGCGGTGCGTAACCCATTCTTCATTGATCATCCGACCGGCGTGGTAAAAGGCCATATAGTTAATGATCTTTCCTTCGCGATCCGTAAGCACGTTTCCCCAGATTGCATAGCCCTGGCAACCATGCTCGATAGTGCTGGGTTCTATCGGCGAGTGAACGTAAAGGGCACCACCCTCGGCGAAAAAGCTGCCGACATTGTCAGCTAGCCACAAAGCCGAGAAAATATCGGACATGTAGACGGAAAGTGAACCGCATAGATTGCTTTCGGTGTTCATGAGCGGAATCGCGGCGGGCAGGCCGTCTTTGCGGAAGGCTTGCAGCGTCTTGCGCGTCAGCTCGCGGTTACGGTACAGATCGTCCCATTTCATGGTGCAGGCGTCGAAAGGATAAATTTCGAAAGAAGCGAACGTCAGATCTCCCTCGCGATTTCGTGCTTTCAGGTAGTCGTAAAAGCGGCCGAACCAGGACTTGCGTCCGCGCGCATCGGGCCAGATGGAGACGTCCTGGTTAATGCCTTGGAACACGGGTCCGCCCAACTTGAGGGTCGGATCGACTTTGCGAATTGCGTCCGCAAATTGAATATAGAGCGTGGCGTAGTCCTCAGGCATGTAGTATTGGCCATCGGCTTCCTCGCCCATTTCGACCCAGCTGATGGGATAGCCACGCTTTTTCAGATAAGCGACCATGGCGGCAGCGTCTTCGGGAACGCTGTAAATCAAGGGAACGGTTATCAGGGCGGGCAATCCGTTGGTGATGCCGCTCGTGAAAAAGATGTCCCAGCCGGTCTGGTCTCCGCGCGGATTGAGGTCCTGGACGGTATGCCATGGGTCTGTGGAAGAGCAATATGTGGCGGTTTGCCGGCGACCGTCCGCCGCGTGTTTCACAAAATCCGCAAACTTTCCATCAGCCTCCAATCTGCCCGCGTAAACTTCGTAGATTGCGTATCCCACGCGATGGCGCAGGTCGTCGGTTCCGTGGGGCCCTGGCTGATTGGACGACTGCGTCATGGCGACGCGAATCCAACGCGTTGAAATGAGATTGTCCGAAAGTTTTAGTGTGGTGCTGCCACCTTTGCCATCGCGAACGACGCCATTGGGAAAGCGAATCCAGTTGCCCATCGCCTGATTGGCAACTGGGAGATACTCGCCACCCTGGCCCGTGGAATCCATCGCCGGCTCTTCCCAGTTCATCGGATCAGCTCCGACCCAGTATTGGATTTCATACTCGCGGGCGTACGGTTCGCACCAGTCGATGCGGATAGCATTCACGTCGTAGTATTCGCTCAGATCAACGATGATCCATTGCGGATGTAGGGAGTCATCATCGTGGGTGAAGCCTTTGGTCAGGTAAGGATTGCTCTTCCAGAAAGTGTTGGGATCGCCGTCCGTGAGGCGAGAAAAGCCGCGGTCGGTTCCACCATTGTGGGTGCAGCCGCGGTGGGGGAGACTGTACCCGAATGAATCGCGAATGGGTTCACCTATTTCCGAACTGCCAACGAAGTATCCGCGTTGGTTTGCTTCGTCAGTCCACTGCCCGCTAGGATTCCAGTGCCAATAATCGATCGTCTCCGGAGTGTGCAGGCGATAGCTGATCGGTCCCCAGCCTGCGGATAGGCAGAGTTTTACGGTTTCGGGCGTATAGATCCTGTTAATTGCCGTGCGTGACTGAATGTCCATCGAGGTTGCAAGGCTTGTGTCGGGATCGAAGGAGTTGACGACTTGGTCGGGCGCGGCATGCACTCGGAGAAGTGCGGGAGCCGCTGGAGGCGAAGGTGTATTTTGATCAGCCAGAACCGCTGCATCAGCGAGAGGTCTAACAATCGTCAGCGCGGCGGCGCCGATAGTCGCCCCCAAAAAGCTACGTCGCGAAGTAGTCACGGAGTGCCTCCAAAGCTGCGCAATCTGCATTTTGCCTATTACCAAAGGCTATCCATCCAAAGCTCTACCTATAGTTTGAATCAAATTCGGCAGAAGATCGATATCGATGTGAACGACGAAGGCATCGTCTCTCCTACTTCTGCTATATAACTGTTTCTAAAAGGATTCTGCTTCGGTTTCTTGGTCTTCGTCGTGGCATTCTTCACTGACCGAATTGCGAGCCGAACAACTGTCGCCCAGTTTCCTACTTGAAGAATCGTCTTTAATGTCAAATGCGCTCCGCGCGATTTGCGCGGCGGATTTCACCGGAATCATGAAATCATCGAACTCCTTAGCCGGTAAGCGCTTAATTACATTCACCGGTGGGTATCCGGGATCGGCAATCGCGGGCACAATATTGGTGCCACGGTAGCCACCATAATTCGATTGGACGCCCTCAGGCACCCTTACAATCGCATCCGCATGCGACGAAGGTGTCCCAATAGTCTTATGAATTAGAGATTCCAATATGTAGGATTTGATCTGGCACGGTTTTGTCGGAAGCCTGTCACGCCAGGCCTTTAGAAGTTTCACAACCAGTACAAAATAACCGTTGGCAACATTATTCCGATCAATACCAGATTTAACCGGTCTACGCGCAAAAGCGAAACGAGCGTGTTTTGACGCTACTATTTTCGTTCCGCGAAGGCGGTCCAGTCTAAGACCGTCTCAGGATATGCGCTGTACAGAAAACATCTTTAGGGATGAGCCGACTGACACTGAACGTTCTGCTCTCCTTTGCACAGTTCGAGCGTGAAGTCACAGGCGAACGCATCCGTGACAAGATTGCCGCGTCCAAGCGAAAAGGTATGTGGATGGGTGGCACCGTTCCACTTGGCTACGATGTACGCGACCGCAAGCTCTACATCAATGATGTAGAGGCACAACGGGTTCGATTGATCTTCAACCAGTTCCTGCGGCTCGGCAACGTAAAGACTCTCAAGGAATGGCTCCGTGAAAACGGCATCCGCAGCAAGAAGTGGAATCACTATGATAGTGGGGCTCTCTATCGAATGCTTCACAATCCGCTCTACATCGGCCTGATCCGCCACAAAAAAGACACCTATCCCGGTGAGCACCCGTCGATTCTTGACCGCGACATCTGGGAAAAAGTCCAGACCTTGCTCACAGAAAACCAACAGGGCAAACATCGCAAGCCTCGCAGTACGAAAAGAAGCCTGCTGACCGGCATCCTCTACGATGGTATGGCACGCGCTGTACGCCAACGCACGCGAGCAAGCAGGGTCGTCGCTACCGCTATTGCACCTCGCAGGCCATCATCTGCAAAACGGAGAAAATCGAGATCCCCACCCGCATCCCGGCACCGGATCCACGGCACCAAGCATGGCAACTCTTACCGGCGACAATCAGATGACCGCATGGGACACCCAGGGAGAGAGCGGCAGCTCGGTTCCCATATCATCCAACAATCTATCTTTCGGGGCCTCCGATCTGATGTACTTGTTCTTGTTGAACGTTGATTCCCACAGAATCGAGAACTATGAACCCCAAAAGGATTTACGACCAATACCGCACCTTACTACTCGATAACATCATCCCATTCTGGCTGAACCATGGAATTGATTGGGAGCACGGTGGCGTGCTGTCCTGCATGCGGGATAACGGTTCGCTCGTGAGCGGCGACAAATACATCTGGTCCCAGGCCCGCTCGGTATGGACCTTTTCCGCGCTCTACAATCGCGTCGAGAAGCGTCCGGAATTCCTGGAGCTGGCGGAAAACTCAATTAAATTTCTCCTTGCCCATGGACGGGATAAAGACGGTAAATGGGTTTACCATACGGACCGTCAAGGCCATGTGATTGAAGGCCCGACCAGCATCGATTCCGATGCCTTCGTTGTCTACGGTTTCAGTGAATACTATCGGGCAGTCCGGGATGAACGCCTGCTCGCCATTGCGCTCGAAAGCTTCGATCGCATCCGCCGCCGTATTGAAGAACCCGACTTCCAGGAGATCGCTCCGTATGTATTGCCTTTGGGATGGAAGGATCATGGCACACCCATGGGCATGACGGAAGTGACCAACGAGCTGCTGCTGACCACGGGAGACACCAGCTTGGAGCAGCAACTCGATGTTTATATCGGGCGCATCATGAATCATTTTGTCCGTCCGGAACGAAAGGCCCTT
>JBOGLY010000182.1:0-6506 GCA_050746425.1 Acidobacteriaceae bacterium | reverse complement strand
ACCCTGGCTAATGCAATTGGCGGGCCGTTTTTCAAGCCGCCTATATCGGTGTTTCTAAGGGCCTTTCGGGTTTGTTTTCGACTCTTCGGATGTGCAAATAATTGCGCATTGATCGATCTTTTTTCCTCGCGCCATGCTGCTAACCCCCACCCTTGCAGGTCGATTCAGCCGCTTCTCCCAAGGGACACGGATTGGCATCTGACGTGCTGTGATTACTTGGGATACTCCTCGGATTACCTTGCCCTCCTCAATGAAAGAGACCATGCAAGAGAAAACCAAGGTTTTAAGCGCAATACTGGAACGCTCGGGGATAGCAAGCGTATTTCGCCGCGTTATCTCGAGCGGCGGCGGTCTTATTTTGGCATTCCATCGCGTATTGCCAACCGAGGAGCTAAACCTGTGCTACAACCCGCATCTCGCATTGAGCGAGCCGGCATTTGTTTCCCTGCTGGAACTTCTTCAAAAGGATTACCAGGTAGTTCGGCTGGAAGATTTATTGGCCAACCCTCGCGGAAATGGGGGCCATCCCAAACTCGCCATCACGTTCGATCAAGGATGGGAAGACAATTACCGCGTCGCGTTTCCTCACCTGCTCGCCTACGGACTGCCGGCCACTATTTTCGCCTGCACTGGGTTGTTGGACACCGATCAGTCGCTGCCGGAAGAGCGTTTTGCTCGTCTTTGGTCGCAGTGTTCTTCGCGTTCAGAACTGGAAGAACTGGTGGTAGACCTGAATCACTGGGGAATGGGCGCGACCAAGAACCGGCGCGTATGGACGCGGCAATGGTATTGGTCGAATGAACTAAAACGCATGCCACTGAACGCGCGGCTTCTGCTGCTGGATCATCTGGAGCAGCGCTATCGGATGCCCGCAGCGCAATCGCGCCGCTTTCTCACCTGGGAGCAGGTCCGCATTATGACTCGCACCGAGCTGGTTCGTATCGGCTCCAACACCAGCCGCCATGCCACGCTTTGCTCGGAAAACGATCGCGATATCCGGCAGGAATTGAATCAGGCACGAACCGCGCTATGGCAGCATACCAACTCAGCTTCTGAGGTCCTGGCTTATCCGAATGGGATGTACAACCGGCGTGTGCAGGACGTAGTTCGCTCCATGGGAGTGAAGGCCGCCGTCGCCAGCTTTCCAGGTTTCTTCACCCGGCATTCCAACCCGCTGGCCATTCCCCGAATTGCAGTCGACAACTCGACTGTCGCCGACGCGGAACACCATCTGTCCACGAGTCGGGCGTCTTTTTATTTCCTTAGTTCCGGCCTTCGTTCGGCTGCGTCTTTGTAGGCTTGATGGGGCGCCCTCCCCACCTTTCCGGTGACTTTAGCGTCCAGCGGCGAAAAATACATATCAGGCAACAACGTGAGCTGATTGCTCGACCTCGATAGGAAATGAATCGCCAATCATCGACTTGTAGAGCATTTCCAGCAATTCCCGTTGACGAATGGGCGAGAAATCCCGCTGTACGCGATATTTTGCCTCCGTTGCCAACCGGCCCCGCAGCGAGGAGGAACAAGCCATCTTTTTCATCGCTTCAGCCAGTTCGACCGGAGAGTCTGGTTCGACCAGAAGTCCTGTCTCGCCTTTCTGGATTACATCGGAAATTCCGCCGGTGTCGGTCGCGATCACCGGAATCCCCATCAGCATCGCTTCCATTACCGAGCTCGTCGCTCCATCGGTAGGCGAAGGCTGCACCAGGCAATCCATCGCTTTCATCCAGGCCGCGGTCCTTTGCGGAGACCCCGCAAAACATACCTGCGGTTCAATTCCAAGACGACGGGCCTGGACGCGCAGCGCCTGTTCCTCACTGCCCTCCCCGAGCAACAGCATTTCCATTGGCTGGTCCGGCAGCATTTGATTCAACATTGCGAATGCATCGAGCAGAACGCGATGTCCTTTCTCCCGGGTGAAGCGAGCGGCAGTGCCAAAAACCAAGGCGCGGCGCCGGAATCCAAGCTCCTCTCGCGTCGGCACTGGGATCTGCGGCAAACCTGCCTCGCGCGGCGCAAGCACGGCATTCTGAATCACCAGCGGTGCGCGCCGTCCCCGACGCACTCGACCCAGTTCGCGAGCCTGGGCCGGAGAACCGCATACCACCCACGGGCTGCGAACCAGGATGCTGCGCTCCAATCGCTCGTATAACGTCACCTGCCAGCTCTCAGCAGTAAAATTCTGCACAAAAGGCACCCAGGGAACATCGGCATGTTTGGCGGCAAAGTGGCCGACCACGTTCGCTTTATATCCGTGCGTGCAGAGCAGGTCGATCTCGCCAGTCCGCAGATACCGCGTCAAATCGTCCACCAGCCCCGGACGAATGCCCCCTGGAACGGAGACGGTTTCGACGCCATAACGGTTGGCCACGCCCAGCAGTTCCGGCGGCTCGGCATCGTCCTGGAAGCTTCCCAGGACCACTTCGTAGTCGGCATCCCGCGCGTCGCGTGCGTGATGCAGCAACTGCTTCTCCGGTCCGCCGAGCGAATCGCTGCCAATCAAATGAAGTATGCGTGCCAAAGCAGTTCCCCTTAAACGAAACATTGAATCAACCAAATATCTACTGCTGCGGTCGTGTTCGGGCGCTCGATTGAATCAAATCTTCTCATCGCGGCACGAACGGAATGGACCGCTCCGCGAATCCTGTTGTGTCCTCGATTCATGGGTTCTCCTCGGTCGATCACCCGTCGGAGGTCGCCTGGCGCAGCCGCGGCAGACCGGCATCTTTGATTTTGTAAAGCAACGCCCGATAGCTGATATCGAGCGATTTCGCGGCCTTGCGGCGGTTCCAGCGATGCTCGTTCAATGCGCGAAGGATGATCTGCCGCTCCATCGTCCGCAGCGCGCGCTGGGTCTGAATCCGCAGTGGGAGATTTCCATCCGGAACAAAAGAAGAATCCGCGGTCTCGGTTTCGCCTTCGTTCAGCGCCTCGACGACCGCCTGTTCGCTGCCCAGCACCACGTAACGCTTTACAAGGTTTTCCAGCTCGCGCACATTTCCCGGCCAGTGATAGGCCTCCAACAGCCTCATGCCCGAGCCAGAAAGCGGTGCCAGCGCCCGACCGAATTTCAACTCGTAATGACGGAGGAAATGCGTCAGGAGCATGGCCACGTCCGAACGATGATCGCGCAACGGCGGCAGTTCGATCGATACTACGTTGATGCGGTAGAACAAGTCCGACCGGAAGCGGCCGGATTTCATGTCCGAAAGCAAATTGCGATGGGTAGCGCAGATCAGCCAGAGATCGACTTCTCGTTCTTCGGTGCTGCCAAGCCGGGTGAAACGAAAATCCTGCAACACCTGAAGCAGTTTGGCTTGCACCGATGCATCCAGGTCGCCAATCTCGTCCAGGAAAAGTGTCCCATTTTGGGCCTGGTCCACCTTGCCGCTTCGGGTGCGGTTGGCCCCGGTGAAGGCGCCTGCCTCGTACCCGAACAACTCGCTCTCAATTAAAGTGTGCGGCAAAGAGGGGCAATTTACCTGCACGAAAGCCCGGTCCCGCCGAGCGGAAAGCATGTGCAGGTTCTGCGCGACTACGTTTTTCCCCGTGCCGCTTTCCCCTGTAATGAGGACCGGCATTCCTGCCGATGCAGCTAGTTGTACCTGACGCCGAACGGCTGACATCGCAGGCGAATCGCCAAGCAGCACAGGCATTGGAGCCAGAGATGGTGAAATCAATTGCATAAGTTTCCCGTTCGCGCTCTTTAGTGCACGTAGAGAGCCAAACCTGCCGACCGGCCTTTAGGAACGGCCGTGTGGCATTTGGAGGTGTTACCGATGGCCGCTGTACGCCCGGCCGCAACGGATTGAACCGGAGAAATATCGGGAAGGAGGAAGGATTCTTCTTGCCTTCATCGCGACCTTGCGACCCAGGGGTTCCCGACTTGGGATTGGGAACTTCTCTTCGCAATAGGTAAAAGTTTTCACACACTTGAATGGAATAAGTTTGCCAAGGCGGTTCTTAGGCGGATGTCAATCGAATGAATGAAATCTGGTGAAAAGCCCACTGCGAAGGGACCACGAGGTGGTTAACCGGCAAGTAATAATGTCCCATTAATTTCACACTTCGGTACTCGTAATTCGGTTACTAAAAGTCTGTTGTCAAACGGGTCTGGAACATGCAGAATCGTAACTGCAATAAGGGGGAGTTTTTCGGCGCTACCAAGGGCCGGCGGGTGCAAAACTAAGCAGCGCGTGAACTCAGCACGCACTTAGCTTTGACCGTTCTGAAACCCTGAGATTTTCGGGCGTTTCTGCTTGAAGACCGACCCCTGAGTTGATTTTGCTGTTGGTACTTTTGCATCGCTTTTTGTCTGGGATCTCCAATCCTACAGTGTTTGAGTTTGCAGGCCCGGCCTGTTTTGCACTGGAAACACCCCCCAGACAACTTTCCGTCTCTCGAAATTCTTTGATGTCTATGTTCCTAAGTACAAAGAGGGTGGTGTGTTGTGGATGAAAAACTGCGCGTGGTTCTTGTCGAAGATGAGATTCAGGTACGGGGTTACATACAGAATTTGCTGGAGAGCCTTGGCTGTGCTGTCACTTCGCCCAAGACTATTGATGCTGCCGAAACCTGCCGCGCCGCCGTTGCAGCCGACCTGTTGCTGATCGACAGCACGCTCCCCGGAGTTGACCTGGAGTCCATTCTGGTGAAGCTGCGCCGGCAGTTCCCTCTTCTCAGCCTGGTTCTTCTACTGCCGGCCCACAACCAGTTTGGATTTCTGGCCGCCGCCCGCGAGGGGGTTTACGATGTGCTCCCCAAACCGTTTTTGAAGCATCAGTTGGACGCAATTCTTCGTCGCGTCCGCGATCGCGTGGTGAGCGCCCAGGCTCAGGTAAGCAGCAGTTCGATCATTCGTGAAGATCTCGGCAATGGGGCGTTTTTCCTGGCCGCGACCCCTTCCATGAAGAAGATCTACGACCAGGCGGCCGCCATTGCGCATGCCGACATTCCCGTGTTGATTACGGGCGAAAGCGGAGTGGGCAAAGAGGTGGTGGCGCGTTTGATTCACCGGCTTTCCCGCCGTTCCAACGAAGAATGGCTCAAGATAAACTGCGCCGCGCTCCCGGTCGATCTGCTGGAGAGCGAATTGTTCGGCTACGAAGTGGGAGCGTTTACTGGAGCGACCAAGTCCAAGCCGGGCAAATTTGAAATGTGCGACAAGGGCACGCTGCTGCTGGACGAAATCGGCGAAATGAGCCCGCAACTCCAGGCCAAATTGCTGCACGTGCTGCAGGACGGCACCTTCGCAAGGCTGGGAGGTCGCGGAGAAAAGCAGACCAACGCCCGCATCCTGGCCGCTACCAACATCGACATTCAAAAAGCGCTGGTCGAAAAAACCTTCCGCGAAGACCTCTATTACAGGCTCAGCACATTCATTCTGCACATTCCTCCGCTACGGGAACGTCGCGAAGAGATTCCTTATGTGTTGACCCAGATGTCGCAGCAACTGGCACAGACGCACGAGCTCGAACCCGTTCACTTTTCGCCTCAGATGATTGCGGCCTGTGTCGCATATCACTGGCCGGGCAACCTGCGCGAGCTGGGCAATTTCGTGAAACGACATCTGGTCATCCGCGATGAGCCCGCCGCGCTTGCCGATCTGGAATCGAAGATGCCTGGCTACTTCCTGCCATCTCCGAAAACAGCGAGCACTATCGAGGCCAACACAAGTCCGGATCTGAAGTCGATGGTGCGTGGCCTGAAGGACCAGGCGGAAATGCAGGCGATCAGCGCCACGCTTGGAGAAACCAAGTGGAACCGTCGAATCGCCGCCACCCGGCTGAACATCAGCTACAAAGCACTGCTCTATAAGATCCGACAATACAAATTGTCCGCGCCCGCCCAGTCCGCATAGAGACAAAAATACTGCTCGACTTTCTGGGAGGACCATGATGCGGCACAATGTTGTTGTCAATCTGAAGAACGCGCAAGTTCTCCACGGCTATTACCGGGCCGACGATGCTTCACTGGACGCTGCCGGAATGCCTGCGGATTTGCCCGTCAGCATGACAATTGAGCCAGACAACGGCGACCCAGCCGTGACTTTTCGTCTTGAGGAAGCGAAAGCCGTCTTCTTCGTTCGCACTTTTACCGGCAGCCCGGCCCAACGGGATGTTCGATTCTTCGATTCTCTTTCCATTCATCCATACTTGTGGGTACGGGTCACGTTTCAGGACGGAGAGATCATGGAAGGCCGGATTGCAAATGACATCAACCTGTTAACCAAGAACGCCTTTCAGCTCTTTCCTGTCGACGAGTTGACCAACAATCGCAGCCTGTTTGTTCCGAAGATTTCATTGAGTTCCTTTCAAATCATCGGCCTGTTGGAAGCCCAGACCTCCCAACTGGAAACCGCCTAGCCTGTTCCACCTTTCCTTCGACGAATCGAGTCCTTCCTTTCCCCCTGCGATCCTGAACGCCTTTACTATCAGCAATCTTCCCTCATACTCGAATGGGTAAACTGTGTGACTTAAGACACTGGAAAGTGCAAAAGCCTTCAC
>JBOGLY010000181.1:0-6517 GCA_050746425.1 Acidobacteriaceae bacterium | reverse complement strand
ATACAATATCGCGCCGACGTCGTATCAGCCGGTTATTCGCCTGGATCGCGGTACTGGCGAGCGCGAGATTGCGATGATGCGCTGGGGCTTGATTCCAGGCTGGTGCAAACAGCCCCGGCAGCTTGGCCTCTCAACCATCAATGCCAAGGCAGAATCCCTGATGGAGAAACCGATCTGGCGACAGCCGTTCAAAAAGCGACGCTGCCTCGTGCCAGCGGATGCCTTCTATGAATGGAAAAAGATCGACGCGAAAACAAGGCAGCCATACGCCTTCGGAATGAAGGACGACGCGCCTTTCGCCTTCGCCGGTTTGTGGGAGAGATGGCGCACCCCCGACAACAAGCCGATCGATTCTTTCGCAATCGTTACGACAGATCCGAATGAACTGACGGCCGCGGTCCATGATCGGATGCCAGTCATTGTCGAGCCGAAAGACTACGAGCGATGGCTCACGCGCGCGGATGAGGACCAGCCACCGATCGACTTATTGCGGCCTTATAACGCGGACGCAATGAAGGCATGGAAGGTCCGTAATGCAGTTGGAGATGTGCGGAATGATCGCCCGGATCTGTGCATCGAATCGCCCTGAATTCGAGTTTCGCAGAGGTTGTTTCCTGTGAGGAACAGCAAAGCCGTCGAGCACAAATTTTCTTCGTTCGATGATCCCCCGGCGGCATCTCTTTGGCCACCACAGATAGAATGAGAGAAGACTCGCGGACGGCCGCGCATTTTTACCTTGCGAAATCTAGCTCTCCTTATCTTCACGGGAATCCTGGCCGGGGCGCTTGCCGTCTCCGCTCAATCGCAATCGATTGGCACTTCCGCGCGTTCGCCGGGCCCGACCGCATCGAAGAGCTCGCCCACAAGTTCGCCGCGTGAAGCGGGCGCAAGCGTTGCCGGGACCGTCGCAGCTCCTGATGGGCACGTAATTGTCGGTGCCGTGGTCACTCTGGTGAGCGAACCTTCAAGGTCGCAGCAGATAACACTTACGGACGATAGCGGATCGTTCCACTTCAGCGGCCTTCCGTCCGGAGCCTTCCAGATTACGGTCACCGCAAACGGATTTGCCCCGTGGGTGGGACCGGAGATTGTTCTGAATGCCCAACAACAATATCAAGCGCCGGAAATTTCGCTCGATCTAGCTTCGACCAGCACGACCGTTCATGCGGTCTTCACCGGGCACGATCTGGCGGAGCAGCAAATGCACGTGGAGGAGAAACAGCGCATCCTTGGCGTGTTTCCGAACTTCTATACAAGCTACGTGTGGAAGGCGGAGCCGCTGACGTCCGGGCAGAAATTTCGGCTGGCATTCAGGACATCCATCGATCCGGTGAACTTTATTTGGTCGGGCGCAATTGCCGGAATCGAGCAGGCGGACGACGACTTCAATGAATATGGTCAAGGAGTCGCGGGCTACGCAAAACGTTATGGTGCGAACTACTCGGACCAATTCATCGGCACCATGGTTGGCGGTGCAATTCTTCCCTCTGTACTGCACCAGGACCCACGTTATTTTTACAAAGGCACAGGAAGCATCCGCTCCAGGGCGCTCTATGCGCTTTCCACCGTCTTCATTTGTCGGGGCGACAATGGACGCTGGCAGCCGAATTATTCCAATGTACTCGGCACCGTGGCATCGGCGGGAATCTCGAACGCCTACTATCCGTCGAACGACCGCGGGCTCCAGCTAACGATCGACAATTCGCTGATCGACCTGGCATTGGGGGGCGCGACGGCCTTGCTGCAAGAATTTGTTCTGCGAAGCATGTCCCGCGGAGTTCCCGCCGCAACCGCAGGGCAGCACTAAGCGTTTGTTAGCTTGACCGCTCGTCCAATAACTCGAGCTCGTCGCCTGGGCGAATGCCTCTTCGTTGAATCGATCCAGCCGGCAATTCAATAACAGAATGGATTTTCCAGCTTACTCCGCTGATCCGCCACGGACGCAGGTTCGGCCAGACCGCATAGACGCGGCGTTGCCGGTCCAGCGCAACCACATCGATCGGAAACAGCATTCCGAAAGTGTGCACGCCGGAAGACGGCACGATCCAAAGACCTGCATCCGGATCGAGCCGCCTGCGACCCAGCAGCCCGATCAACCGGCGCAGAAATGTATCGGCTACTGCAATCCGCGTTCCGATCGCAGTAGCCCGCGTCTTGTTTTTGATCGTTACCTGCTTCATCTGGATGCCCAGCAACCTTCCTTATGCGCCTGACCAGCCACAATTCGACCGTGACTGTTTTAGAGCGAAACCAGGGATACTGTCTCCTGTGTCGCTTCGCGCAGGATCGCCACTCCATGTTGGTCGCGTCGACTTGAGCGATGGCTTCCAGACACATTTTCCCTGGTTTTGCTCTACGCAGCTTTCTTTTTACGGCGAAGCACCAAAGCCGCAAGGACCACGACAAACAAAACGCCTGCAACCACGCGAATTACCATGCTTAGCTCCATGACAATGTCCCTCCTTTCCTATGGGATTGCTGCAACTGGTTCCTGTCTCGGCTACGCGGACTTTCTCTTCCTGCGCAGTATCAGCACGCCGAGCACCACCACAAAGGCAATTGCCGCGACAACACGCACAATCATGGATGTATCCATTGCCTGTTTCCTCCTTTCCGCAGGGCTTCCGCGCGACCGCGGCGTGCCTTACAAACCTCTACGCGACCCGGAACAAGCCGGCTGCCGCCAGGCCGTCACTTGGCCAATCCCGCCAGCCCGCGCCCGATGCTCAACACGGCCGGGGCCAGCAGAACGATAAACATGCTGGGAAAAATAAATAGCACCAGCGGAAATATCATTTTGACGGTGGTCTTTGCCGCCATCTCTTCCGCCCGTTGCCGCCTCTGCTGTCGCATTCCATCGGCGAACACGCTCAACGCGCGCGCAATCGGCGTTCCAAATTTCTCCGTCTGCGACAACATGCTGGTAAACGACGCAACCTCAGGCAGCGCCGTCCGCTCCGCCATGCTTTGCCAGGCGTCCATGCGCGGCTTCCCTGCCCGCTGTTCCCGATTGATCTGCAAAAATTCCTCGTTGATCTCCGGATGACTGATGCTCAACTCCACCCCCACGCGCAGCATCGCCTGGTCAAGCCCGAGGCCGGCATCCACGCAAATGACCAGCAGATCGATCGCGTCGGGAATACTGCGCCGGATCCGTTCGCGCCGGGCTTTGACCGCGCGATCCAGCCAGAACTCGGGCGCAAGGTAGGCCAGCGTAGCCAGGCCCGCAACCCAGAGAAACGTGTTCGAATGAATGAAACTCGCCGCGGCAATCGCCGCCACCGGCCCCAGCATTTGCACCGCAAAATACTTTTCGATCGCGCCTGGCTCGCGCAGTCCGGCATTGACAAACCGCTGCCGAAGCCGCTCGCCTTCCCCCAGGCCAAGCTTTGCCCGCAGAGTGCGGACCGCGCGCCATAATCTCCGCTGCGCACGCTTGCTTTGGTTGGCGCGCTCTTCCACAAACTGCGCGGTCGCGGTCGCCTCCAGAACGCGGCGCGTCGAACCGGATTCGCTGGGAAAAGCGACGGCGAGAAAAAAAGCCCCGCAAAACACCGTGGCCGCCAACGCGAGATAGAAAAATCGAATCATGCTCTCTACACCTGAATATCGACAATTTTGCGAATAAAAAACGCGCCAATCAAAATCATTCCAGCGCCGATATACAAAAGCTTGTGACCCACCGGATCGTGAAGAAGTATGCGTGCATACTCCGGATTCACCAGGCTGGTCAGCAATAGCATCAATACCGGCAGCAGGCTAAGGATGATGCCAGTCAGCCGCCCTTGCGCGGTGCGCGTTCGCACTTCCCCCGCGATTCGAATTCGCTCCCTGATCACGTGCGCCGTTCGGTCCAGTATCTCCGTAAGATTTCCGCCCGTCTCCTTCTGCACCAGCATCGCCGTCACCAGGAAGCGCAAGTCTTTTGAAGGTACCCGGTCGGCCATTTGCAGCAAGGCGTCCCGCAACGGAAGCCCGAAATTCTGCTGCCGGAAAACCGTCTCAAATTCCATCGCCACGCCGGCGCCGGACTGCTCGGAAACCACTTCAATGCCGGAGCTGAGCGAATGGCCCGCTCGCAGCGCCCGCGCCAACAGATCAATGGCATCGGGAAGCGTGTCGTTGAACGCCCGCAGCCGTCGGGAGCGTAGTTGCTTCAAGTAGAGCGTCGGGCTGGCAAGCGCCGCCGCTCCTGCAATTCCATCCAGCACAATCACTGGAAAAACCATGTATGCGCCTGCAAATACCGCGATTCCAGCAACGGCGCTGTAAATCATAAAGGTGCCGATGGTCCAGTGGCTGCCAGCCTGCAGCGCCAGCCTTTTCAAATCGTCGGAAAACTGAAAGCGCGCCATCAGCTTGTCCAGCCAGGGAAACTTCGCGGGATGGTCCAGCTTCAGAATCCGTTCTTCGTCGTCCTGGCGCGTCTTGTCCGCCTGGCGCGTCTGCTGCAACTCTCCCACTCGCTGCTCGACCGCTTTCTCCCAATGGCTTTGCCGCGTCAGCAACACGATCAGCGCAAAGCTGGCGAGAAGCATTCCGGAGAAGACAAAAATAAGCAGCATATTGCCGGCTCTCCCTAGACATCCATCGAGTGGTCCATCAAGTTCAGCGGCAGGGCGATCCCGCACGCCTTAAGCTTTTCGGCGAATTTGGGAACGATCCCGGTGCCGAAAAATCTTCCCTTCACCTTTCCCTGTCCAACAAGGCCCTGCTTTTCAAACATGAAAATGTCCTGCATGCTGATCACATCTCCGCTGGTTCCGGTAATTTCGCTCACATGTGTGATCCGGCGCGAACCATCGCTCAGCCGCGAAATTTGTACTATCAGGTGGACAGCCGCGGCAATCTGCTGCCGGATCGCTTTTTCCGACAACGCGACATTTCCCATCATGGCCATCGTTTCAATGCGGGAGATCGCTTCCCGCGGATTGTTGGCGTGGATGGTGGTGAGCGAGCCGTCGTGCCCGGTGTTCATGGCCTGCAGCATATCGAGCGCTTCTTCACCGCGCACCTCGCCCAGAACAATTCTGTCCGGACGCATTCTTAGCGCGTTGATGACCAGCTCGCGCTGTCGTACCGCTCCGCGACCCTCCACATTCGGCGGACGGCATTCCAGGCGCACCACGTGCTCCTGCTTCAGTTGCACTTCGGCGGAATCCTCAATGGTCACGATGCGCTCCCGCTCGGAAATGAAGCTGGAAAGCACGTTTAGCAGAGTTGTCTTTCCTGCTCCGGTGCCGCCGGAAACCACGATGTTCATGCGCGCTTTTACCGCGCCTTTCAGCGTCTCCAGCATCTGCGGCGTCAGGCTTCGGTTGCGCAACAGATCGTCAGCCTCCAAAGGCACACTACCGAAACGGCGGATCGACATGATCGGGCCATCGACTGCCAGCGGCGGAATTATGATGTTGACACGAGAGCCGTCCTTCAACCGCGCATCCACCATCGGCGAGGACTCGTCGATGCGGCGCCCGACCGCGGAAACAATCTTGTCGATGATGTGCATCAGGTGGACATCGTCTTTGAAAACGATGCTGGTCTTTTCCAGAATTCCGCGCCGCTCCACATACACCGTGCTGCATGTGTTGACCAGAATGTCGCTCACCGTGGGGTCTTGCAGCAGCGGCTCCAGCGGTCCCAGCCCGAACACCTCATCCATCAACTCCTTCGCCAGCCGATCTCGTTCCGCCGCGCTCAGCGGAATTCCTTCCTCGCCCAGCAGTTGATGGATCAGCTCCATCAGTTGCCGCCGTGCCGCCGCGTTTTCCTGGATGAACGGTATCTTCTCCAGGTCCATCCGCTTGATCAGCTCCTGATGCACCGCGGTCTTCACCTCCTGCTGCGCCTTCAGGGAAATTGAAGGCGGCAGCGAAGCCGACACGGAGCTTCGATCGGGTCTGGTCATCGGTAATGTGGCATGGGCCATGGCAATTTCTTTCGCACGAAATGTAGATGTTTACCGCAACTGAAAAATCATTTCCAAAATGCAAAACCTTTTCGTTTCGCCCGGACCGGATCCGGCTCCGCCTGCGCCTGTACAATTCTGTTCGCCCATTTGCCGATCTTCATGGTGAACTCTGACCGCCGTTGCGGCGCCAGTGGCTCGCCCGCATTGATGGCGCGAAGCAATTCCGCATAGCTGTTCGGCACTGTCACTGAAACCGGGAAGCGCACGGCCTTTTCCACCTGCTCCGGGCTGACCGCGTCGTTTGAACAGGAACGGTTGATGGCAATCCGCAGCTTGGGCGCGGTTCTCGAATCCACTCCGAAATTCTCAACGTGCCGCGACAGGTCGCGCAGCGCCGCCACATCCGGCGTTGCCACCAGATAGACCTCATCGGCGGAATCCACGATTGCCGCGTTCACGCTTTGCGAGTCCAGCGAGGAATCCAGTATCACGAAATCGTATTCGCCGCGCAGAAATTCCAGTACCTGTTCCATGTCGTGCGCGCTGCCGCTGTACGGCGCCGCGCAAGTCTGCGGAGTTTGTATAAAATAAAGACCAGTTGGATGT
>JBOGLY010000180.1:0-6543 GCA_050746425.1 Acidobacteriaceae bacterium | reverse complement strand
GGGCGAATACACGCATTGAGTGCCGTCAAGAAACTGGATCCTGTTTTTGGGCCCCGGAAACTAAACCCGCAAGATGCGAAAGTCTTATTTCATCCTGTTGATTATGTAATTTTCAAAGGCATGAAACCAGGGCCGACAGAACGCATCTTGTTTTTAGATCGCAACGGATTGAGCAAGGATCGTCTGGCATTACAGCGCAGTATCGGTCGCGCGGTCGATAAAGGCAATTATGAGTGGCTGACCATTCGTGTCAACGCGGATGGCAAGATTACTGAGGAATGACGGCATGGTGCCGGCGGCCGCGAGACTTTCTTCACAGCAGGGGTGATGTTCTGCCTTCCAAATCCCCCATTCTGCTTAAATAAGGTCATGAGCAGTTTTGCAGCTTTCGCACCCGAGCAATTCGATGTTCTCGTCATTGGAGCCGGACCGACCGGCCTCGCCTGCGCCATCGACGCCCAGAATGCTGGCTTCAGCGTCCTGCTTGTCGACAAGGGCTGCCTGTGCAACTCGCTCTTTCACTATCCGTCGAACATGACCTTCTTCACCACGCCGGAACTGCTTGAGATCGGTAACATCCCCTTCAGCAGCCCCAACCAGAAACCCAATCGCCAGGAAGCGCTTGAGTATTACCGCAAGGTGGCGCAGCATTTTCGACTGAACATCCGCCAATATCAAACGGTAGACCGCGTCGAAGGTCAAGTCGGCGACTTCACCGTTCACTGCTCCGATGCCGCCGCGCGGCCCCGCACATATCGCACGCGCGCGCTGATCGTCGCCACTGGATATTACGACCGCGCCAACTATCTTGGCATCCAGGGCGAAGATCTGCCGAAGGTCTTTCATTATTACCAGGACCCGCATCCTTACTTCGACCAGGATGTGCTGGTCATCGGCGGCAAGAATTCCGCCGCCATTTCCGCGCTCGACCTGTGGCGTCACGGCGCGCGCGTAACGCTGGTCCATCGCGCCGCCGCCATGCACAAACACGTCAAATACTGGATCCTCCCGGACATAGAAAACCGCATCGCGCATAACGAAATTCATGCCCATTTCGACACCACTGTTGAGGAAATCGCCCTGGACTCTGTGCGTCTTCGCACGCCGGAGGGACCGCTCGCGCTGAAGAATGACTTTGTTTTCGCCATGACCGGTTATCATCCCGATTTCCTTTTCCTGGAAGCCCTGGGCATTCGTTTGACCGGCAATGATCGTACGCCGGCATTCGACCCGCGGACACTGGAAAGCAATGTTCCCGGAATCTACCTTGCCGGAGTGGTTGTAGCAGGCACCCGCACCAACGAAATCTTCATTGAGAATGGCCGCTTCCACGGCGCGCAAATTGCTGCCGGCCTGCGTAAAACATTTCTACCGTCAAGCGACAAAGGTTAAATTTCCATCAAAATCCGCATTCTTGTTTTTGCTCTAGAATTGAACCAGATTCACCATGCCTCGGCTCCTTCCACGCACCATTCGATGGCAACTGATCCTGGGTACGGCAATGTTGCAATGCCTTCTGGTTGCCGCCGTATTTGGATACGTCTATCACCAGGAACGCGACAGCCTGCGCCATCGCACGGCGGAGCGACTCAACACCCAGGTGCATGTGCTCGCGACTGCCGCCGCGCCGGAAATGAAAGGCGGCCATTTGTCCCGGCTGCAATCGGTGCTGGACGCGATGTCGAGCACCGCCTCCATCCGCGCTGCCCGCATTACAAATCTTTCCGGCGCCACTCTCGCCTACAGCAGCGATCAAATCGGAAATACAGCCTATCCGCCTCTATCCGCGGCCGAACGCAGGAACCTGGGCTCAGCCCGGAGCTCCGCCATCTTCGACGATGGAAACCGTGGAATCATGGCAGTCCAGCAGATTGAGGTTGAAGGAACGCCTGTCGGCCTGGCCTGGATCTACCCCGATCCCTCTGAAGACCGAATCGGTCTGGCGAGTATTCTGCATTCCGCCTTGCTGTTCGCCCTTTTGGCGATCGCCGCCAACGCCCTGTTTTCCTTGCTGCTGGCCGGCTCCGTCACTCGCCCGCTGCTTAGGCTGCTGCGCGGCACCAAACTGTTGATTCGCGACCCCGAGCGCAGCGGTGTATTCCCCCTGAAAACCAATTTCATGAACGAAGCCGGCGAGCTGACTCGCTCGTTCAACACCATGGTCGCGGCCTTAAAGGAACAGCGCGCCGGACTCAACAAAACGCTTGCCTTGCTTGATTCCATGCTGGCAAACGCTCCCATCGGCTTCGCCTTTTTCGATCGCAAAATGCGCTATGTGCGGATGAATCAGTATCTAGCGGAATTGGACCAAATATCGATCGCCCAACACTTGGGCCGAACCGTACAGGAGATTTATCCTGGCACAATTGGCATCGAACTGTCCGCTGCCATTGAACATGTATTTGCCTCCGGCGAGCCAGTACATGACCTCGAGATACATGGCGAATTGCCGACTCAGCCACCCAATCCACGCATTTGGCTGGTCAGCGTCTATCCCGTCCATACGGTCGGCGAACGTTCCAGCAAACTCCGAGCCGGCCTGCCGCAGGCAAACCTTGATGGCGCCTCCGATTCGCAGCTCGAGTTACTCGAGGCCCTCTGGGTCGGAGCCGTCATTTCCGATGTGACGGAGAGAAAATTGTCGGAGGAAGTCCTGCGCAGGACCGAAAAACTGGCTGCCACCGGGCAGCTTGCCGCATCCATTGCCCATGAGATCAACAACCCGTTGGAAGCGGTAATGAACCTGCTCTATCTGCTACATGAGCAACCGCTCGATCAGGAGTCCCGGCGATACGCCGACATGGCGGCGCAGGAAATTTCTCGCGTGTCGCAGATCACCCAGCAGACGCTCCGTTTCTACCGGCAATCGTCCAATCCGTCGTTCATTAAGCCGGCCGATTTGCTGGATTCTGTTTTGACCCTCCAGCAGGGACGTTTGAATGCCGCGAAGATCCACCCTCTGTGGCACCATCGCGGCACGGTGGAACTGTTCGCGTTCAGCGGGGAGATACGCCAACTTTTCGCCAACCTTATCGGGAACGCGTTGGACGCAATGCCAAACGGCGGCCGCCTGGTGCTGTCCGTCCGCAGCTCGCAGGCATGGAACCAGCGCGATGTTCCCGGGGTTCGAATTACTGTCGCCGACACTGGCTGCGGAATGCCGGAACATGTGCGCCGTCGTATCTTCGAAGCCTTTTTTACTACCAAGGAAATCACTGGAACCGGCCTCGGGCTTTGGATCAGCTCCGAAATCGTCGAAAAGCATCACGGAACCATTCGCGTTCGAAGCCGGGAAGCAGAAGTGGTAGCCGGGAATTCCAGGACCGGCACCGGAACAGTATTCATGTTGTTTTTCCCTTACGACGGGCTCACCCATTCAGTCGTATCCCGGGACAGACAATACGACTTCGCGGCGGTTTCCCGAGCCACATCGGTTGAGATGGATGAGTCGCTCGACGAACTTTCATTGGAATGAGAGCCACTGATTGAACGCGTGTGAATCGATCGCAACCGCGAGAATTAGATATTGAATACTGGGTGCCCCATTGCTTCAGCGCCGGATCAAATAACTTCGCCGTATCTCCACATGGGGACGATCATGCTTCCCAAGCCGAAACCGGACCCCGCCATACGCCTGAAGCGAGAAGACCCCAGGATGGTGGATAATGCTTGCAAGGCCCCTGCGGCGGCCGACAGCAAGCTGTTTTACCTCATTTTTTCGAGAAAAGCTGCCTCCGCGACCCTGGGGCGGGTATATTAACCGTGAAACCGCTTGGACCTTAGGAAATGCCGTGAATCTCCCCAACTCCATCACGATGAGCCGCATCTTCTGCGTACCGCTGCTGATCTGGCTGCTCTCGCGGTCGTTTCCATTCCACTCGTTTTATGGTGAGGCAGAAATCCTCGCCTCCGCGCTCTTTATCCTCGCTTCCATTACCGACGGAGTAGATGGCTATCTGGCAAGAAAACGCGGCCAGATCACAACGATGGGCATGCTGCTCGATCCGCTGGCCGACAAGCTGCTGGTCACAGCGGCCTTCATTTCGCTCGTGGAGATGAACCCTCGCATCGTTCCAGCCTGGATCGCGGTGCTGGTCATCGGGCGCGAATTTCTGGTCAGCGGTTTGCGTTCCATCGCGACATCCGAAGGCTTTACCATTCAAGCCAGCGACCTGGGCAAGCTGAAAATGGTGACGCAGATTGTTGCGGTGGTCGCCGCAATCCTCGACCACAAATGGCTGGTGTGGCATTTTGGCTGGTTTATTCTGCCGGTCCACATCATCGCGATCATCGCGGTATATTTTATGGCGCTGGTTTCCATCATTTCGGCAACGGATTATTTTGTCGCGTTCTGGCGCAAAATAGAGCGCGCCTCCGTGATGCGGCGAGAAGCCTTCATAATGAGCAGAAAAAAGAACGTTTCAACCGTCGATCGCTTTTCCTGATCGTTTTTCTAAACCCACTGCACCCAACGAGCGGAGCCGCGACTGGCACTTATGCCTTCATACGTCGAAGCCCATTGCGAGAACTTTACTCCGGAAGGCAGGGAGTGTCCGCGTCCAAACATTTTCATGTAGGCCTCGGACCCTTGCAAACATTCTCAGGTAGACCTCGGACAATCCAAACGTTTTCAGGTAGGCCCCGGACCCTCCAAACGTTTGCAGGTAGACCCCGGACTTTAGTCCGGGGAAATAAGTTTCAAGTAAAAGTCGCGGCTTTAGCCGCTGAGGGACCGCATTTCAACTTGATTAGAACATCCCTATGCGTGCCCTGTCGCCGGCGTCGCCACGCGATGGGTCCCGTGGATAAAGTGATAGGGCGGCCACGGACCGGAGAGCGCAATCCGGTAATCGCGCATCGTCTGGCTGGCGCAGGAGTATTTGTTTTGATATCGACTGACGCTGCCGTGCTCGATCAGATGAGCGATGTCGAGCAGCATTTTTCCGCTGTCCGTGCGACGACAGGAAATCTCCTCCTCCAGCGGAGAAAACATGCGATGGACCTGCACAAAAACCGCTTTCGCCCTCGTCTGCCGCTCCCGCTGCACCGTCGCCGTCTCCCGCAACCGCGAAAGATACTCTTTCCCAGCGCATGCGGAAGAGGCATATCTCGGCGAATCGGGACCGCCGTCTTCAAACACCACTTTCAGATGCATCTCCGCTTTGCCGCGCAGTCGCTCGACATTGGCGCTGAACTGGCGCTGGTTGCTTCGGACCGATCGGCGCAACGCCTCGTCATCGGAAAATACCGTTCCAAAACGGAAGGGCAATACAGTCGAGTGTTCGAAACAGTTGGCAATCACGCGAGCGTGATCGACAGCCGATCGCTGTTCCAGATTGTCTTCCGGGTTATGTTCGCTGACAATGACTGCGAAATCGCTGGCGGGGTAAAGGAAGATTTGATTTCCGAGGACGCCTACCTGAGTATCGAACGGAACCGGTTTGCGATGATGAGCTAGTTCTGGAAATGCCTGTTTCTCTGCAATACAGTACGCATACCATGCCATGCTTTGTCACTCCATCACGCTGGAACGCGCCCGCGGGAACGTCCAGGCTGAAAGTTGTTGTTTTGGATTTACATCGAAATTATGGTCTCCGAGAAAAACCACGGTTGGCGTGCCGAAGGCGAAGCCGCACCAACCCGGCTACATAATCGTAGTCCTGAATGCAAAAACCGGCAACTTACGCCACCCAAACAATGAAAATTGGGGATTTTGGCTTGGCCTACATCCAGCCCCGCCACCCCATGCAGAACGACCACGTCGAGAGCTTCCAGGGCAGGCTGCGTGACGAGTGCGTCAACGCCAACTTGTTCCGCATTCTCAATGACGTGCATTCCACCCTAGCCGCGGACGCGAGAGGCAGCACAGCTCGCTCGACGACAGAACCCCGGAGGAGTTCCGGAGTGCCATAGGCTATGGAGATGTGGAAAGCACAGAACGCTTCCCTCATCCAAACAGCCCCGATTGCGACGGCGAGATATACTCGTCACCAAACCAAACCCAAAAAACTCCAGTTATCACTCGTTGATGAATCGGGGGCAGTTAACTATAGTCTATGAGAGCTATAGATCATGTGTCGGCCCGCAGCACGCCCTGGAAATGTTTGGGATCGAAGACATGCGGATTATATTCCCGATCACAAGTGCATTGTGTACGCTCGCATTTGGCAATGGTTCTGGAGTGGCCATGTGGAGTTTGCTTCATGATGAATGTCACAGAAAACGAGCTCTAACGGATAGGCCCCGTTCCGGACTCAATAGATTGGAACCCGAAATTTTCTAGAAAGAGAGAAGGAAGCAATGGGCTTCACGCTATCGCGCAGAACCTGTATGCAGTGGCTGTTGAGCCTTTTGGGCACAAAAGCATTCGCGCAACAGCTTCCAGCGGCTTATCAGGCAGCATCCTCTGATCCCAGCGAAGTTGTCGAGGAGCTCTCCACGCGCAATCTGTGGTTAGGCTTATCGAGTCACGGTCACGTTCTGCGGATTAAGCTTGGCTCGACCCAAGTGGAAGAACCCGTACGCATGTGCACGGTACTGACC
>JBOGLY010000179.1:0-6581 GCA_050746425.1 Acidobacteriaceae bacterium | reverse complement strand
AATCCGCAGATCCGCAGCCGCATTCGCTCCATTCAGCGGCAGATGCGGCGGCGCAAACTGCAGGCCGATGTCTCGAAGGCGAGCGTCGTCATTACCAACCCGACGCATTACGCGGTCGCACTCGAGTTCAACTTTGAGACGTTGCAGGCCCCTAAGGTACTGGCCAAGGGGAGAAATCTTATGGCGCAGCGGATCAAGGACGAGGCGCGCTGGGCGGGGGTGCCGATTGTCGAAAACCCGCCACTGGCGCGGTCGCTCTATCGTTCAGTCGAGCCGGGACAATCGATTCCGCACGATCTGTATGCAGCCGTCGCCGCTATTCTGGCCTTCCTCTATCGCCAACAGGTGGATGAAAAGATGCGTGCCAACACACGGGTGCAGAAGAATTCCCAGCAGCAGACGCGTCCGAGCGGCGCTCAGTCGCCACGGCGGCCAACGGGGTTGCGTCCTCCGATTTTGCGCCTTGGCGCTGGAATAGAAAAAACCAATGAAGTCACGCCCGACTTTGGCACGCCGGATGCACAAGCTTCACCAACGGACACAGAACGTAGGAATTCACCTACAGACGGTTCCTCACATAGGGTTCCGTTCGACGAAGTTCCGGCGGGTGAAGCCCCGGCGGATGAAGCAGCAGGAGCAGGCGAGTGAGCACCCAGGTTGTGGTTCAGAGTCCGGTTGCGGGACCGGGAGAGAAGGGCGGCGGTCTGTTACGCTGGCTGACGCCGGAGGCCGCGCGTCGCGCTCACGAGATGTTGCTTCCCGCCACCGCCATCAGCATGGTGCTGGTGATGCTGGTTCCGTTGCCGGCCTTCGCGCTCGATTTGCTGTTAACTGTATCGATCACGGCTTCTTTCCTGGTCTTTCTCGCCGCCGTACAGTTGCGCCGCGCGGTTGAGTTCTCCGTTTTCCCGACTTTACTGTTGCTGTTGACCCTGTTTCGGCTTTCACTGAACCTCGCTTCCAGCCGCCGGATTTTGCTGCATGGGTTCGAAGGCACCGGAGCGGCCGGCAAGGTGATTGAGGCCTTTGGGCAGTTCGTGGTCGGCGGCAACTATATTGTTGGATTTGTCGTATTTCTGGCGCTGATTGCCATCCAGTTTCTGGTGGTGAGCCATGGCGCGGTGCGCACCGCGGAGGTGACGGCGCGCTTCACCCTCGATGCATTGCCGGGCAAGCAGATGGCAATCGACGCGGACTTGAATGCAGGCGTGATCAATGAAGCGACCGCGCGCAAACGGCGCGAGGCGATCGCGCGCGAAGCCGAGTTCTACGGCGCTATGGACGGCGCTGCCCGTTTCAATCAACGCGACTCGATGGCGACAATCCTTATCACCGCCATCAATATTATTGCCGGGCTGTTGATTGGGGTCTTCCAGCAAAACATTGCCGTCGGCGAAGCGCTGAAGACCTATACCGTGCTGACAGTCGGCGATGGCCTGGTCACTACGATTCCATCCCTGCTGGTTTCCGTTGCCGGCGGTATCGTACTGACGCGAGCGGCATCTTCCTCGAACTCGCTTGGGACGGAAATTGGCGCGCAGATTTTTGGCCGGCCGAATACTTTGTGGATAGCGGCGGGCCTATTGACAGTAATGGCGCTGATTCCGGGGCTGCCCAAACTGCCATTTTTGTTGATGGCCGCGGGTCTGGGTTACATGGCGTACCGAATGCCCACCCCAGCCGCGGTTGCTGAAGATGAAAGCGCGGCAGCGGGAAAAGATGCGAAAGCCGCGACTGGCGCGCAGGCGGACAACCTGGCCGCGCTGCTGCCGATCGATGATCTCAGCCTTGAAATTGGGTTCCAGTTGATTCCGCTGGTCGATGAAAAGCAGGGCGGTCAAATGCTGGCGCGGGTGAAAGCGCTGCGCAAGCATCTGGCCAAGGAACTGGGCTTTATCATCCCGCCGGTGCATATTACCGACAACCTGCGTCTGAAGCCGCGTGAATACATGATTTCCTTGCGCAACGCGGAGATTGCGCGCTGGCAGACGGAAGGCACTCAACTGCTGGCGGTCAATGCCGACCCCAGGGCGCGCGCTTTGCCGGGAACCGAAACGCGCGAGCCGGCCTTTGGCGTTCCGGCGAGGTGGATTCAGCCGTCGCTGGCCGAACAGGCAATGGCCGCTGGATATTCCGTGGTCGATCCCACGACGGTAATCGCCACCCATTTGGGAGAAGTGATTCGCCGCGAGGCCCACCGGCTTCTTGGCCGCGCGGAGACCAAGCGGCTACTCGACAGTTTGCAGGAGACCCATCCCAAGCTGATCGAAGAGCTGGTGCCGAAGCTGATGACTCTTGGAGAGGTGCAGCGGGTCCTGCAGCAACTGCTGCGGGAACAGGTTTCGATCCGCGACCTTGGCTCGCTGCTGGAAGTGATGGTCGAAGCAGCGGCGACCAACAAGAACACGGTCCATCTGGTGGAAACGATTCGCCAGTCGATGGGCCGCTCGCTGATGCAACCAATGGTCGATGCCGAAGGGCAGATGCGCGTCTTCGTTCTCGATCCATCGCTCGAAGAAGAAGTGCTGGCCACCGTCGAGGGAGAGAGCGCGCAGCGGCTTTTGGGCGATGGCAGCCAGCCATCGCGCAACGCAAACACATTTTTACGCCGGATTGTTGAGTCCTGGAAGCAGTTGACCGGTGGAGCATCCGTTTCAGGCAGTCCGGTGCTGCTCTGCTCCAGCCCGGCACGCTATTATCTGCGACGTTGGCTGGAACCGTTTATGCCACGGGTCGCGGTGGTCGCGCCCGCCGAGCTGCCGCCGGACATGCGGGTGCGCTCGTTAGGAACGTTAAGTTAACTCGAATACGCCGGGCGTATGCTCACCGGCACAGACAAGGAGAGAGCGGACATGCCAGTACCGAAATTTCCATCCACGTCGGACCGTGAACCGGATGCGCCCATTCCGCTGCTGACCGGCGCAACCGCGCCGGAGGCAGAGGCGAGCGCGCCTTCCACGCCGGATCGGCCATTCAGTCAGATGAGCGCCGCCGAGCGCGAGCAGGTTCTGATCGAGCATCTGCCGGTGGTGCGCTATATCGCGCGCCGCATTCACGAGCACTTGCCCGCTCATGTAGAAATGGACGACCTGGTCAGCGCCGGCATGGTGGGACTGGCCGACGCCTTCAATAAATTCGATGCCGGCAAGCAGGTGCAGTTCCGCAGTTATGCGCAGTTCCGCATTCGCGGCGCCATTCTCGACAGTCTTCGCACGCTCGACTGGAGTCCCCGCGATCTGCGGCGGCAAGGCCGCGCCATCGAAGCCGCCATGCACGTGCTCACCGGGCGCCTGGGCAGGACTCCGCTCGAGAACGAAGTTGCGGTCGAGATGGGCCTGTCGCTCGGGGAATATCAAAATTTATTGACCGACCTGAGAGGCCTGGAAATCGGCAGCCTCGATGTCGGGCATACGGAAGATTCAGCCGAGGATGAGGTGGCATACGTGCCCAGCTCGCCCGAGGAAGGGCCGTTGTTCCAGTGCCTGAAGGCGGAGATGGGGGCAAGACTGGCCGATGCGATCACCGCCTTGCCAGAGCGTGAACGTCTGGTGTTGACCCTCTATTACTACGAGGAAATGACGATGAAGGAAATCGGCCTGACCATCGGAGTGGTGGAATCGCGCGTCTCGCAAATCCACACCTCCGCCGTGTTGCATCTGCGTTCGCTTCTGGCGAACGTTCCTGCGTCGGCCAAAAAAGAACGAAGCGGCAAAGGCGATGCCGGCCGTGCGCGTTCGCACCGGCCGAATCATCCCGGACCGAGTTCGGCTCCTCCTGGGAAACGCGCGGGAGAAGGTCGCTTTGGCGTCGCACGCTAAGGACGGAGAAAATAAATGGATAAGCCGTTAGGACAGGACGAAATCGACGCGTTGTTTACTGCCGCTCGTACCCGCGCCAACAGCGTGAAGCAGCCGCGGGCAGGCGAACGGATGCAACCGTTCACCTTTTCGCGCGTCGGTCAAATCAACAACGAGCAGATGCGCGCCATCAGTCTGCTCAACGACAATTTCGCACGTAACCTGACCCACAATCTGGGCGCGTTTCTGCGCAGCAGGGTTCAGGTGGTGCTGGCTTCGGCGCAGCAGTTTCCGTATTCGGACTATATCGAGCGCATTCCGGACGTTTGTTATGTCGGCTCCGTTCGGCTCGAGCCGCTGGGGGCGGTCTGCGGTCTGGAAATGGATCTGGCGCTGGCGCTGCCTATGATCGACCTGCTGCTGGGCGGCGAAGGCAAAGCGGCACAGGTACGCGAGCTGACTGATATCGAAGAGTCGATCCTGGCCAGCGTGGTGGAGGTGACCTGCCGGGAATTGACCTCGGCATGGCAGCCGGTAGGACTGACATTCAATTTCGAGAAGCGGCAACAGCAGACGCAAATTGCACGACTAATGTCTCCCACAGAGAAGACGCTTTTCATCAGTTTTGAAGTCCGCATGGCGCATGTGCAGGGAAACCTGAATCTGGTCTTCCCGGCCGTTGTTTCAAACACAATTCTGCGTCGGCTGATCACGGATTGGGGACGGCAAAACCGGCGCCGCTCTCCAGAGGTCAGGGCTCGAATGGGCGAACGGCTGCAGTACATTCGACTGCGGGGCGCTCTGCAATTGCCCTCCGTGCGCATTCCGGCGAGCGAGGTCGACGCATTGCAACCGGGTTCGATCGTGCGCTTGAATCTGCCTGCTACCTCGCGTTCCGAGCTGCGAGTCGGCGGTATCCCGTTGTTTCATGCCATCCCGGTGCGCGCTGACCAACATCGCGGGGCGCAGATTACGGGGAGAAACAATCCGCTTTTGAATCGGACCAGAGAGTGATCGCTTTATCCCACCCTTTGCGCAACACGCGCGCAAAGGATGGCACTCGAGGGATTGGTTGATCCTGGATTTGACTTTGGGATTTGACTTTGGATTTGAAGTCGCATCGGAAAAGTGAGGTTCTGCAAGATGGCAAGCAATCGAGAAATCCTGGAGCTGTGGCTGGAGACAGCATGCGCGGAACTTGGAGAATTGGCGCGGGTTCAGGTGACGGCTGGCCCCGCCGAGGATGTTCCGCTGCCGGCCCGGACCTACCGCAGCCAACTGCTGTTTGAAGGCGCATTCCATGGGTCGATGTATGTCTCGGTGTCGGCTGCTGGCATGGTGCAACTGGGACAGATGGTCGCCGGCAAGCCGATCGATCCTCGCGCCGTCTGGACCGAAGAAGGGCTGGAGGCCTGGCAAAGCTGGTTGAACGCATCGAGCGGCAAGCTTGCGGCGCGGTTGTCGAGAGATTTTCCGGAATTTTCCGAAGGCGCTTGCACCATCCTGCTGCGCGAAACAACAGCGCTCGAAGGCGTCGATTTGGACTCTGAGGGGGATATGCATCACTGGTCTCTGCGGGTAGGGGACACGGAGATTGCGCTTTCCGTCAGTGCCGAGGTGGAATTTTCCCGTGAGGAGGTGGCAGCTTCTCCGCAGGATGCCGTCAATGCAGCAAGCACCGCACAGGAAGACGAGCAAGAGCAGGGGCCGACATCTGTCGCGGAGCCAGATGCGCCGCTGCCTTCGGCTGGGCCGCCCTCGTTCGACGGTGAGCCGGTTTCGCAACATGCTCAGCAAGAGACAAGAGACTTTGATGAGGAGAGGCCAGCGGCGCCGCAGCAAGCGGATCTACCGCGCGGGTCGGAGCCGAACGCCGTCCCCTCGGAGTGGGGAAACAAGCAGCGACTGGACCTGCTGCTCGATATCGAACTGGAGGCGACGCTGCGGTTCGGTTCGCTGGAGATGCCGCTGCGCGAGGTGCTGGAACTCGGTCCTGGCGATGTACTGCCGCTCGATAGGCATGTGCGCGAGCCGGTAGACCTGGTGGTGGGCGACCGCATTGTTGCCCGGGGCGAAGTGGTGCTGGTATCGGGAAATTTTGCCCTGCATGTGACCGAGGTGGCGGAACCGCGCCGCAGGCTGGAAACCATTCGATGCTTGTTCTGAGAAATGGAATGCCTTGTAACGGCAGACGCCTGCCAAGATCGACTGGGGCAACTGTGACGGAAAAAACTGGAAGGTGATGGACATGACAATGTGGACGGAACAACTTGAGACAAACAGAAAAGCGTCGATTCACGAACTTCCACCCACCTGGGCGGAGGTTGCCCGCAGGCCGGATGTATGGCCATTGCAAAGGGGTAAGACTCCCCAGCACCTTTCTCTGCTGAATACCTGCATGAACGCCCATTGCAAGACCACATGGCTGCGACTGTGGCGTCGGCGGAATATTCCGCGGTTTGAAGGGCAATGGGCATGCAGTCCGGAATGCATGAAAGTTTTGATCGAACAGGCGGTGGAGCGGGAGCTTGGCGACGGCACTCCGCTGGAGCCGACGAACCATAAGCATCGTGTTCCACTCGGTTTGTTGATGCTTTCGCAGGGATGGATCAGCTCCGAACAGTTGCGTGCCGCGCTCGATGCGCAGCGAGCCAGCGGCGGAAAGGCGCGTATTGGCGCATGGCTTATGCGGCTCGCCAACATATCCGAGGAGCAGGTCACGCGGGCGCTCAGCATGCAATGGGGATGCCCGGTGCTTTCTCTTTCCGGACATCAGCCAGAGGC